>JALRFH010000190.1 GCA_023253715.1 Halieaceae bacterium | reverse complement strand
ATCCTCCGGAGGCACGGCACATGTGATGGCCCTTCTTTCGGACGGTGGTGTGCATGGTCAATTGACGCATCTTATTGCCACCTTAGAAACTCTTGCAAATTATGATATTCCCACTGCGCTGCATCTCATCGCAGACGGACGGGATGTAGCACCAAAATCTATCATCACCTATCTGGCAGAGTTACAAAATCATTTACCGCCGAAATGCTTTATCGCCACCCTCACGGGACGCTATTATGCGCTTGACCGTGATAATCGTTGGGAGCGGGTAAAGCAGGCTTATGATGCCATGATCTTTGGCAAGTCGGACAGCCGATTTGACAGCGCAACAGCGGCAATTGAGGATGGTTATCAAAAGGGACTGTCTGACGAATTCTTGCCCGCCAGCACGATTGGTGACTACACGGGTGTTCAGTCTGACGATGCCCTGTTCTGTCTGAATTTCAGAGCCGATCGGGCACGGCAGATCCTGTCGGCCCTTGCAGACCCAGAATTCCGCGACTTTGACGTGACCGGAAGGCCAATTTGGAAAATTGTCTTAGGGATGGTGCCTTACTCGGATCACCATGAAACCTACATGAGCACCTGTTTTCCGAAGAAACCCATCAAAAACACTCTGGGAGAATGGGTATCACATCAGGGTAAGCGGCAATTTCGCCTCGCAGAAACGGAAAAATACCCCCATGTCACCTTTTTTCTAAACGGTGGTCAGGAGACACCTCACACTGGCGAGGAACGCCACATGCCACCCTCTCCCAAAGTGGCCACATACGATCTACAGCCGGAAATGTCATCACGAGCGGTCACAGACTCTCTCATTGACGCAATTCAGGGAGATTTTGATTTGATTGTAGTGAATTATGCGAATCCTGATATGGTTGGACATACTGGGGATCTCAATGCTGCAGTGAGCGCCTGTGAGGCCGTGGATAAATGCCTTGAACGGGTTCTTCCTGTTCTCAAGGACGTAGGGGGCACATTGCTTTTGACTGCAGACCATGGGAATTGTGAAACCATGATTGATGAAACAACAGGATTGCCGCACACAGCCCATACAACAAATTTGGTTCCCATTGCACTTTTCAACGGACCCGAGGAGGTTGGGCTTAATGATGGGGGGTGTTTGGCTGACGTGGCTCCCACCCTTTTGGCATTGATGAATTTGCCAGCTGCTCCGGAAATGACCGGACGGTCTTTGTTAGATTAATGGCAGCTCAGCGGTTCATAGGTTTGCTTACGGCTTTGTCCCTGCTGGCGGGCACAGCAGCACTTCGCGCAGAAGAAAACATTGTAAAGACGGCGCGCGATTCAGCGCGTGAGCTTGAAGAGGCGGCCATAAAGCTGGTGGTTGCAAAGGGGGAAAAGGACAGGATTGCCGCGCTTACTGACACAATTCAGGCTTTTGAAACGGCGTTATCCTCACTGCGCGCAAGCCTGCGCAAAGTTGCCAGTGCCCAAAAAGACATCAAAAAAATCGGCACCAATAGCCCAAGTTGATAGAGCAAACTTCGGCTCTCGTCGATAAATCCCGGTAGGATAGCGATCAAAAAGGCCCACCCTTTGGGGTTGAATACCGCTGTATTGTAACCCAGTAGCACTAACGGAAACCGGCCCAGAGACGCGCGTCCCGATTGAGCCTCTAAGGCACCCGACGCATTGCGCCACATATCGAGCCCCACGTAGACTAGGTATATGGCACCAAAAATTGTCAACCAAGCTAGCGCCTCTGGCTTCCATTGCACCACTTGCGCGACCCCTGCCGCCACACTAATTGCAACCGTTGCGACACCCGCGAGCTCGCCCAGCATCATCCACATTGTGCGGCGGTACCCATGTGACATTCCCAAGGTAAACGCCAGCGTCATGCAAAGCCCAGGTGTCATCGATATCGCAAATATCGTTATAGCAAACAGCGTCAACGACTCTGGGGTCATGTTCTCAGTCTCGAAAAGCGCGCAGTATACTCGCTATTGTGATGATTTACTGTCTTTCGATAATCCCAAAGGTTCTGGCACATAATTATCGGGAGCCCCAAGCGGAACATTTGCCTGCAGAGTTTGACTCTTGTGATAGTCAAGCATCACGCCCATACCCGGATACTGAATCCATGCATTAACAGGCTCTACCGCTTGACGCTCCTCGCGGGGGTCTTGAACCAAATTCACGACTTTCGCCACTGTCGAATAAGCTCGTTTAGGGGAATACTTGCTGTCCTGTTCGATGAAATGCGCCTTCCAATCACGCCATTTTACGGCGTATAGATCAGCACCTACAAAAACAGGAAATCCCTCTCGAGGCGATTGCGTCGCGACGCCGGCAAAAAACTCACGCATGGATAGACCGTCAATCACTCGATCCTTTGGTGCTTCGGCGCCTGCGGCTTCGACTAAGGTCGTGAAGATATCCACCAGATGCACAATCCCATTACTGCGACGTCCCGGCACGGTAACACCCGGCCAGCGAATCAGAAATGGTGCACGCAACCCCCCCTCCAGCGCGGTAAAGTACGTCCCGCGCCATGGGCCGGTCCAGCCCGTGTATTGGCCATCTCCGTTCTCAGGATCTTCCGGCCCGTTGTCGGCCGCAACAATAAAAATAGTATTCTCGTTTTGGCCTGAGTCTCGTATGGCTTGGTCGATTAGACCGATGTAATGGTCCGTTTGTACCAACATATCTGCATAAATACCATGACCTGATTTGCCAGCGAAAGCCTCGCTGGGCAGCGTCGGAAAATGCATGGCCGTCAGCGGAATGTAAGCGAAGAAGGGCTGACTCACTTTTGACTGCTGGATGATGTAGTCACTCGCCAAACGAGTCAGCTCGCCATCAATTTCGCGTTTTTCCTCGAGGTCGAATGGCTTTACTCGCTCGGCGGTTTCGCCCACTTTAGCTTGCCAAACCCAAGGGTATTCCCGCTCGGGCAAGCTATCTTTCAAATCTTTAGCAATGGAATATTGCTGAGGCCAATCCGACCACCGAACGGCATCTCCTGAGCTGTCGGGTATGCCATACCAAACATCGAACCCCTGATCCGTGGGTAAACGGCCCTTTGTTTTGCCCAAATGCCATTTGCCAAAAATAGCAGTTTGATAACCGACCGTTTTTAGCCGCTCAGCCAAGGTCTCCTCCCAAGGTACTAAGCCGTAGTAAGGAACGCCAACGGGCACTTGATGTGTCCCGCTGCGAATGGCAAAACGCCCCGTCATCAAAGCAGAGCGGCTGGGTGTGCACTGTGGCTCGGTGTTAAAGTTAGTGAGCACCAAACCTTGCTCGGCCAAACGATTAATCGAGGGCGATGGCGCACCGCGAAGACTCCCACCGCCGTAGGGACCAAAATCACCCCAGCCGGTGTTGTCCAGTAATACCAACACGATGTTTGGTTGAGGTGCCGCCCAAGCACTCATCGCAATCATTAGACACAAGGCAAGGAAACTGCGTGCTACATCAACCATATCTGTTGGAACCCCGACCCAATCTTTATTGTTGTTCCCAGCATGGTATGCCGTCTTCGTTTCAGGATCCATAGGCAGAACCCCTCGAAAGAATGGATTGTGACCTTTAAAACGATAAAGAATGGGACAATTCAGGGCAGCAGCACATGACATAAACTAGAACCATGTTTTAAGCTACACACCCATTTTTATTTCATCAGACTGAGCGCTTCAAAACGCGCCACACCGAGGATTCTAATGCCAGATCGCGACTTTAAAGACAGCGCCATTCGATACCACACAGACCCCACGCCAGGGAAGCTCGCGATTCGACCCACCAAGCCACTGGCGAATAAACGTGACTTATCACGTGCTTATAGCCCCGGAGTAGCCTACCCCTGCGAAATCATTGCCGAGCAACCTGAACGAGTGGCCGAAATGACTGCCCGGGGCAACTTGGTCGCCGTAGTAACTAATGGCACCGCGGTATTGGGCCTCGGCAACATCGGCCCACTGGCGTCCAAGCCAGTGATGGAAGGCAAAGCCGTTCTTTTCAAAAAATTCGCCCATATCGATGTGTTCGACATCGAAATCGACGAAACCGACGTTGACAAGTTCGTCGATATTGTCGCCTCTTTGGAACCGACCTTTGGCGGTATTAATTTAGAAGACATCAAAGCACCCGAGTGCTTCGAAATTGAACGCAAATTACGTGAGCGGATGAACATTCCCGTCTTCCACGATGATCAGCACGGCACCGCTATTGTCGCTGCCGCGGCGATCTACAATGGATTGCGCCTAGTAAACAAGAACATCGAAGACATCAAACTGGTTGTCTCGGGCGCCGGAGCGGCCAGCATCGCCTGTGTCGACCTACTGGTAAGTATGGGCTTAAAAAAGGGTAATGTGCGCATGCTCGATAGAACCGGCGTGATTTACGCGGGGCGAACCGAGGGCATGAACAAGTACAAAGAGGCTTACGCGGTTGAAACCAGCGATCGCACCATAGAAGATGCCATTACTGACGCCGACTTATTCATGGGCTTGTCAGGGCCCGGCGTCTTGAATGGCGATCTGGTCAAAAAAATGGCGCGCGACCCTCTGATCTTAGCAATGTCAAACCCGACGCCGGAAATTATGCCGGAGGAAGCCATGGCAGCGCGCCCCGATGCAATTTTGGCGACAGGTCGCTCGGATTACCCCAACCAAGTCAACAACGTACTGTGTTTTCCGTTCATGTTCCGGGGAGCACTGGACTGCGGCGCCACCACGATCAACGAGGAAATGAAAAAAGCGGCGGTAAAGGCCATTGCCGATTTAGTGCACCGTGAAGTCACTGAAGCAGTGGCTGAGGCCTATGCGGGTGAGGAATTGAAGTTTGGGCCCGACTATTTAATCCCAAAACCCTTTGACGCACGTCTAATCGAAGATGTTCCCCTAGCCGTGGTAAAAGCGGCTATGGAAAGTGGTGTTGCGACTCGCCCTATCGAGGACCTAGACGCTTACCGAAATCGTCTGCACTCATACATCAGCGGCAGCCGCTTATTCATGCAGCCCACCATTGATATCGCCCGTAAAAACCCTGCACGCATCGCGTACGCAGAGGGTGAAAACGATGATGTATTGCTGGCCATGCAAGGCGTCATCGACGAAAAAGTTGCCAAGCCTATTCTATTAGGCCGCCCTTCGGTCATCGAATCTAAAATTGCCAAACTGGGCCTACGAATTGATATCGATAACGACATCGAAATCATGAACATCGAGGCGGGCGACCTGGAGGACAAATATTGGCGTCATTATCACCAAAAAGTGGGGCGTTCGGGGATATCGGTAGAGGCCGCCAAAACCGTGGTGCATACCAATGCTACTGTGATGGCCGGCTTGCTCGTGGATATGGGCGAAGCCGATGGCATGATTTGTGGCAAGGTCGGACGCTTTGATCGGCACTTGAAACACCTGTCCAGCTTTATCAACAGCAACCGTGACTCTGGTGTTGTGTCCTCGGTTTGCGCTCTACTGCTTGAAGATGGCCCGCTCATCATTGCCGATCCTTTCGTCAATGTAGACCCCAGCGAGGACGAAATCGTCACTATTGCGCAAGACGCCATCGAATACGCCAAGCGCTTCGACATCGAGCCGCGCGTCGCACTGTTGTCGCACTCAAACTTCGGTACCTACGAGGATGCTTCGGCTCTAAAAATGAAAAATGCCGCCGCGCGCCTTCGCGATTTACGCCCCGATGTGCAGATCGATGGTGAAATGCACTCACTTTCCGCTCTAAACCCCGACCTAAGGGCCACAATTTTCGAAGACAACCAAATTGACGGAAAAGCGAACGTGCTAATCATGCCCAACATGGATACCGCGAGTATTGCATTAGGCTTGATCCGCTCCCTTACCGAGGCTCGGTTAGTGGGACCATTTTTGTACGGTTTGGAAAAACCCGTGCATATTCTAATCCCCTCAGTGTCGGGGCGCGGCATTTTGAACATGACGGCACTGGCTGTTGCTGATATACATTTACGTAAACTTAACGACTAAAACGCGTTTTAAGGCTGGCGTTGCGTGTAAATGCGGCGCCAGTATCGACTACCCACCCCTTCAAATCGTTAAGACTAC
>JALRFH010000206.1 GCA_023253715.1 Halieaceae bacterium | reverse complement strand
GGCTGCATGCGCGATGTCGGCCCAGCGCCGGATATCAACGACATTGCCCGCTGGGTTGCCAATAGATTCGCAAAACAATGCACGAGTATTGTCATCGATTAGCGAAGCCAATGTGTCGAAATCGTCGGCTGCCACAAAGCGCGTTTCGATGCCTTGCCTTGGAAAGGTATGAGCGAACAAATTGTAGGTGCCGCCATACAGTTGCGAGGTACTAACGATATTCGTTCCAACCTCAGCGATCGCTTCGATGGCGTAGCGGATCGCCGCCATGCCTGAGGCAACAGCGAGTGCGCCGACGCCGCCCTCGAGCGCAGCGAGGCGCGCTTCGAGTACCGCATTGGTTGGGTTCATAATGCGGCTGTAGATGTTGCCCGGAACCTTGAGATCAAACAAATCCGCGCCGTGCTGCGTGTCGTTGAAGGTATATGAGGTGGTTTGATAAATCGGTGTGGTTGCCGCGTTTGTTGCGGGATCACCCTCGTAGCCGGCGTGCAAAGCAATGGTTTCTGGTTGCATATGTAAGGTCCTCGGTTTAAAAAAGTAAACACTAACAGATCTTGCGAAAATCGCCACACTCATGCGTATTGTTGCGAGCCTGTGATATGCTCGCGGTCACACAAAGCAAGAGGTCTTTATGGGGTTGTTTGATTCTAAGAGTTTGGTGTTGCGCATTGCGCTGGGTGTGGTCTTGGGCGCGGTTGTGGGTATGTTCCTGCCCAAGTTGGGACAACACGCGGGTATTTTAGGGGAATTGTTTGTCGGTTTGTTGAAGGCGATTGCACCGATGCTGGTGCTGATTTTGGTGACGTCGGCCTTGGCAAATTTGCAGCGTGCTGAAGCCTCGGGTCCCGCGATCAGCCTGACTTTGCTGTTGTATCTGGCTGGCACCGTGGGCGCTGCGCTCGTCGCGTTAGTCATGAGTTTGCTGTTTCCGCAGCAATTGCATCTACTCAGCGCAGCTCAGGGAACTCCTCCTGGATCGGTGTTTGCTGTCCTCGAGGATGTGTTGCGACGTATGGTGGACAATCCCATACGCGCCTTAATTGAGGCTAATTTTTTGGCTTGCCTTGTGTGGGGGGTATTGTTTGGGATCAGTTTTAGGCGAGCGCCCGACTCCATGAGGCAGGCTTTGGCGTCCGTGTCCGAGCGCTTCACCGAAATAGTCCGTTGGATTATTCAGCTTGCGCCTTTAGGTATTTTTGGCTTAGTGAGTGCAACCGTCGCGCAAGTAGGGCTCGAGGCCTTGCTGGATTACGTGAATCTGGCGTTGCTCTTAGTCGCGGCCATGTTGCTTGTGGCGCTCGGTATCAACGCTCTAATTGTAGTCTTCATGACACGGAAAAACCCCTATCCGCTAATTCTTGCCTGTTTGCGTGAGTCGGGTGTGACGGCCTTTTTTACCCGCTCTTCGGCCGCCAATATTCCCGTTAACCTGGCATTGTCGGAACGCTTAGGCCTCCCGAGCGCCCTTTACAGCGTCACCATTCCAGTGGGTGCCACGATCAATATGGCTGGCGCGGCAATTACCATTACCGTGTTGACCTTGGCGGCAGTGAATACCTTGGGCTTGGAGGTAGGCATATTCAGTAGTCTCTTGTTGTGTATTGTTGCCGCCCTAGCGGCGTGCGGCGCCAGCGGAGTGCCTTCGGGTAGCTTGCTGCTTATTCCTTTGGCATGTGGGCTATTTGGGATATCGTCCGATGTGGCGATGCAAGTGGTTGCGGTAGGCTTTGTGATAAGCGTTGTTCAAGACAGTGCGGAAACAGCACTTAATAGCAGTACCGATGTTGTCTTTACGGCTACCGTGAGTGAGCGTTTGGGTTTGAGTCGTGAAGTTGACTAGACCAGTGACAGACCTGCGCGAGGCCGTCTAAGATGCGTGGAGTCGGTCGTTGCAGTAAATCGGGATTAATGGCATGTAAGGCTTGATTGCGTACCGCGCGTATCCTGTCGTATGTCGTCCAGCGATCTAGCCAAGCGGGCCGCTCATTCCCTAAGCCGCTTGCAATAATGAGGTCGGGGTTGGCAGCTATAATGCTTTCGACATTGAGCGTTGGTGCCACACTGGGGGCTTTTGCAAAGACATTGTATAAACCGCAGCGGGAAAATACGTCATTTACAATATGGGTGCCATTCAGGCTTTGGATAGGGTCATTCCAAATTTGGTAAAAAACCGTTGCTCTTGCCGCGCGTCGGGGATGAGCGGCAAGGGCTCTTTCAAATGTGTTCAGCACCGGTGAGTCATGCTCGACAACTCCGCCCAGTTTGGCAAAGTCTTTTAGGTTTCTTTGAACGTCCTCAAGTGTCTTGGGCTCGCTGATATAAATAGGGATGCCCAAGGCATTTAATTTTGTCTGCGTTTCGAAACTTATACCGCTACCCCAAGCAATGATTAAGTCCGCCTGTACCTGCATTAAGGCCTCGAGGTTGAGGCTGTTGTATCCCCCGATTCGGGGAAGATTTTCGGCTTCTTTGGGGTAGTCGGCGTGGGCGACCGTGGCAACGATTCGCCCACCTAGGCCTGCGGCGAACAGATTTTCAGTGATATGTGGAGAGAGCGATACGATGCGCTGTGCGTCGTTTTCTAGCCGTACTGTCCTACCGCTGTCGTCACGGACTTCAATAGCGGCAAGTGCGTTTGGTAAACTCAACAACAGCTGCAGAGTGAGTAATAACCTGGCAGCAGAGAGTGGACACAATCTCATAGGGGTATGGCCCAAGGTGTGTGGCTTGTTGGATGCGATATCACGTCAACTGAGACACCAAATACCGTGCGGAAAAGAGCCGGGGTCATGACGGCTTTGGGGGCGTCACTCGCCACACACTTGCCCTGATGCAGAACCATAATTCGGTCGCTCAATTGCGCCAACATGTTGGCGTCATGCAAACTGATTACAATACTCAAACCACGTTCAGCCAAGCGTTTTAAATAAGCTTTGATCGCGTCAATGAACCCAATATCGATGCTATTAAATGGCTCGTCGAGAAACAATGTACAACCGGTTAAGGTCGGCGTGCTCTGCTCGATTTGCACTAGGCATCGAGCTAAATGACAACGCTGTTGTTCGCCGCCTGATAGCTGCGTGTACGGTTGTTCAGTCAATCCTTGCAATCCACACACAGCAAGGGCTTGATCGATACATTGGCGGTCAAAGGTGTTGCCTGTATTGTGAGGGCTTCGTCCCATGGCCACAACCTCTGCAACGCTGAAATCGAAATCGAGGCGAGTGTGTTGAGGCATTACACTCACAATTTTGGCGCGATCGCCTAAAGGCCAGACATCGAGTGCTTTACCGTGTAGCTTAACGTCGCCGGTAGTCAGTTCTAGATCACCCGTTAGTGCTTTCAGCAGGGTCGTTTTTCCCGCGCCATTAGGCCCCATTAAACCGACGACTTCGCCGGGGAATAGCTGCATAGATAGAGGCTGTAACCGCGTCTTGCCCCTGATCTTAACGCTAATGTCGCATGCCGAAAGGACTGCTGGATTAGACATGACTGGTACCGCGATTTAGTAGGTACAAAAAGAAGGGCACACCCAGTAAGGCGGTGATAACACCCGCGGGCAATTCAAGGGGGGCTATTACCGTGCGCGCGATCGTATCCGCGCAGATCAGTAGCAACGCGCCTAATACCGTCGCCACTGGAATGAGTCGAATGTGGCCCGGTCCGAACATTAGGCGTGCCATGTGGGGGACAATAAGTCCGATAAATGCAATGGTACCCCCCATTGCAACGGAGGTGCATACGGCGATCGCTACGGCGATAATGAGCGCGTTGCGGACCTGAGAGACATTGATGCCCAGATAGCGTGCTTGTGAATCGCCCAGTAGCATGACGTTGAGCGCGTCGCGGTGCCGCAAGGCCGACGCGATTAGCAGCAGCGCCGGTACCGCTACCACCGTCACGCGCTCAGAATTTGCTGAATCGAGGCCTCCCATCCGCCAAAGTGATATTTGGCGCAAGGCGGCATTGTCAGCGAAGAAATCCATCAAGTTACCGAGACTGCCCGCCAAGGCGGTGATGGCAATACCGGCGAGGAGCATAGTGCTCACTGAAAATTCACTGCCTCTTCTTGCGAGCCTGTACACGAAATAGCTGGCGGCTAAGCCACCACTGAAGGCTCCCATGCTGACCGCAGTGAGAGACATAAGACCGATTCCTGTTGTACTGAAGAGGACGATGACAAGGCTTGCACCCAAGGATGCGCCCGCTGTAACCCCAATCAAAGATGGGTCGGCCAGAGGGTTCCGGAATAGTGCCTGCATGACGACGCCGCCTAGCGCTAAGATTGCTCCTACCAGTCCCGCCAGCAGAACCCTAGGAAGTCGTAATTCCAAGACGATGAACCGTGCGCTGTGATGATCGTAATCGGAGGCGTCAAAAAGGGCACTCAGTGGTATGTTAACGGTGCCGATAAGTAGCGCCGAGATCGAGACCACGACAAGCAGTGCGATCAGTATCAGCAGCGTGAGGGGCTGGGCTCTTTTAGTAATCCACACCGTGTCGAGCCTTGATTCCAGCCTTATAGGCGTGTTTGATCTCTTTCACTTCCGAGACGGTATCCATAATTTCCTGTAAGGCCTTGCCGCCACCGCGGCCTGTCACCACAACGCTTTGCTCAAACGGGCGTTGAGAGATCGCCTCTAGCACCTCGTCTTGATTGAGGTAATCAAAGGACAGCATATAGGTCAGCTCATCCAATATGACGAGATCGAGCTCTGGATTACTGAGCATTTTCTTTGCAATCGTCCAGGTCCTTTCCGCGGCCTCGATGTCGCTGCTCCGGTCTTGAGTGTCCCAGGTAAATCCTGTGCCCATCTGATGAAATTCGACTTCGGGACAGTGTTTTCGGAGGTACATCTCTTCGCCTGAGAGGATGACGCCCTTGATGAACTGAACAACGCCAACCCGCTGGTTGTATCCTAGGGCTCGCATCACCATGCCAAAGGCCGAGCTCGACTTGCCTTTCCCGTCGCCGGTCAAAAGCACCGCAACCCCCCGTTCCTCGCTTGCTTTCGCGATGCTTGCGTCCACCGATGCTTTTTGTTTCTGCATGGCTTTCTTGTGCTTCAGTTCGCGTTGTTTAGACATAGAGACCTCTAAAACTCATAGGAAAGACCTGCATAAACGGCGGCCCGACTGGCGTAATAACCCGGGATTTCACGGGTATCTGCGTCTAAGGCGTTCTCAACCCGTATATAGGGTTTAAGATGGTTTGTCACAGCGTACTGTAACTTTAAGCTCAAGGCAGTATACCCGTCGATGGTTTGATTCACGATGCCGCGCGAATCGCCGCGGTACTGCATCGCTACTTGGCCAGATAATTTGTGTTGAGGATGGTTGTAGCGGATCGAAACGGCCGCTTGATTATCGGGGCGATAGATTCTTGCACTACCATCTGGGCGCTCGCTGTTCATTATTGTGGTGTTGGCAGCCAGGGTTAGACCGGTGTTGACCGCCCAGTCTGCACTCAGCTCAACACCAGAGGCTAATGCCTTGCCATCTTCTTGTAAGTAGCCCGTGTAGGCCTCTAGGTCGAAGAAAATTTCATCTTTCACGGTCTGCCTGAAGTACGTTGCCTGGAGATGAAGCTCGTCGTTGACTAGCCATTCAACACCGATGTCAAAGCCCTCGCTTTGCTCTTCGTTGAGTTGCGTAGTAACGGCCGCGCCATAAGCATAGGGGCCGGCGTTGTAAGCGACTTCATAAAGGCTAGGGGCTCTAAACCCAGTGCCGTAGCTAACTTTGTATTTTAAAGTGCTGTTGCCGAATGGTTGTACTGCAACGCCTGTGAGTCGAAGCGAGTTATGGCGTCCGAAGTCGTCGTTGTCGTCTGTGCGCACGCCTGCAGCTAAAGTCACAGACTCAAGTAGTGCCCATTTGATTTCGGCGTACATACCGAGCTGATCGCGCTTTCGTACGAGGCTGCCGTCATCGAGCTCAGCACTATCTGCATCAGCCCCTATGACAGCATGGATAGTGCTGTTGAAATCCAGTTTGCTGGCCCATGCAAGCGACGTTAACTTGCCTTCAGCGCCGAACGAAAAGGCCGCATCACTGTAAAAAGCTTTCTCAGTTTGACTTTGGCTATAACTGATTCGATGCAACGCATTGTCGCCATTGAGGATGGCGGAAATTTGATGAGCGTTGCTGTCATAGTCGTCGATGCACGAGTGGGTGATTTGGAAGCTCGCATTGTAGCAACCATCGTAGTCGTTGGTCGCTGTGGTGTTTCTGTGCACGGCACTGAGCTGTAGATTCTCGGTGACCTGCCACGCGCCACTGATATGTTTCGTGTCATTGTCATAGCCATCAGGATCTTGTGCTGTGGTATCAGATCTTGACGCATTGAATCCGTCGAGTGAGCTCTCTTGCCAGCTGACCTGCAGATAGCCTTGATCACCACTGATGGCGCTTTGGAAAAACAGTGATTGTTGGTTGTAACGACCGGTTTCCAGTGACGCAGTATTTCGCCAACCGGGGTTGTCTGGCTTTGAACTCAGATAAATGATACCACCGGCATCAGCGCCGTACATGAGCCCCTGTGGACCGCGCAGAATTTCGACTGAGCTGACGCTTTGCGTGGTCAGATGTTCTAAGCGAGGACTGTGCTGTGTGCCTGAGGTGTCTGTCAAAGGAATACCGTCAAGCACGACTAGGGTGCGATAGCCTTCTTCACCTCGAATACGCACGGTGGCGGCCTTACCAGCCCCGCCGGTGCGCGTTATCGACATCGAAGGCTGGTATTGCAAGATATCCACCAAGGACAGGTTGCCATAGTAATTCAGATCTTCCTTGGACAGCGTGGTAATTGCGGTAGCGATTTCGCTCCAAGGTTCGGGTACCCTTGAGCTGGTAATGACAATCTCTTCAAGAGCGCTATTGCTGTTAGCGAGTGCATTGCAGCTTGCGAGGAGCAGGGCGCAAGATGCACCTTTTTTGATCAGCATAATGTTTCCTCAATGCCAAAGGTTCAAGGCGATTGAGGGAGGGGTCATAGGCCTAATCGGTGTTAACGAGAAACCCTGATGGAAAGCCCTCCGCTCCATCGGTTGCTGTTCTGGCAGGTATCGGGCTTACAGTCGTGGCTGATTACCGTTGCGGGGGCAGCGCTGGATTTTTCACCAGTCTTCCCTTTTAACCCATCCAGCCACAGAGGTGGCGATAGGCACCAAGAACGGGGGCAAGCATAGGTCGCGAGCCCTTGAGTGTCAATCCGCACGAATCGCATTAGCCCTGAAAATTATGATGTAAATCACTGTGTATGAGCACTGGATCTGGTATGCTAGCGCGCTTTCAGCGATTGGATGGCACGCAGGTCATGTCCTTAGGACCCGAGATTGAGGCCGTTGTGGCTCAGCAACTAGGACGAGCGCCGCAAGGCCTTGAGGCCGTTGTGGTATGGCGCTTGGACCGACCAGCGGTGGTACAAGTGGCGCCTATTGTCAGGAACAGACCGTTTCCGACGACGTTTTGGTTGACTGATCCGCAATTGAACCTGGCCTTAGACCGCATTGAAGCCGGTGGGGCGATTGCTGAGATGCAGGCGGAAGTCGACAAGGATCCCTGGATTGCATCGAAAATGGCAGCGGATCACAAGGCACATCAAATACTCAGGCGACGACTTTGGAGCACGGAGCAAACGCGAGCCGTCGAAGAGTCAGGCTTTGCTGAAGTATTCGATGAACGTGGAATTGGTGGTATCCAGTCTGATGATCGCATTCGCTGCTTGCACACGTGGATGGCCTCACATTTGGTCGTCCGCAATGTGATTGGCGGCATGACGGAGTCTTTACTTCCAGAGGGTATTCTGGAAGATTTAAAACGGCACCCACGCAGGGTGAGCTTGAGTAGATAAAGGGGTAGGGTGTCCATGAGTTTAACGGACGATACGCGGATTGAAAAAATTATTGAGTTGATCGCGCCAGAAACCTTGGTGGCAGAGATTCCTGCCACAGAGCGTGCAGAGCATACCGTCAGTGGCGCGCGATCGGCAATACACAACATACTGAGTGATGATGATCAGCGTTTGGTGATTGTGGTTGGGCCGTGCTCCATCCACGATCCAGAGGCAGCGATGGACTATGCCAATCGCCTATTCGCACTCAGACAGCGCTACGCCAATGAGTTGGAAGTGGTTATGCGGGTTTACTTCGAGAAGCCCAGAACAACGGTCGGTTGGAAGGGCTTGATTAATGATCCTGATTTGAACAACACTTTCAAGATTAACAAGGGACTCGGATTGGCGCGGCGTTTGTTAGCGGATTTAGCTGAGTTGGGTTTGCCCTCTGGCACGGAGTATCTTGATTTGATCAGTCCGCAATACATTGCGGATTTGGTTTCTTGGGGGGCCATTGGAGCCCGCACTACCGAGAGTCAAACGCACCGTGAGCTGGCGTCAGGCCTGTCGTGCCCCGTCGGGTTCAAAAATGCGACCGATGGTGACATACAGGTGGCTATTGATGCGATTAAATCAGCCTCCAATCCGCACCATTTTTTATCAGTGACCAAACAGGGACATTCGGCGATATTTCAGACCTCGGGCAATGAGGACTGCCACGTGATTTTACGGGGTGGTAAACACCCTAACTACGACATGTTTTCAGTCGATGATACTGCCGCGATGTTGGCGCAAGCGGGCTTACCCCAACGGATCATGATTGATGCTAGCCACGCTAACTCGCGCAAGAGCCCGACGCGGCAAATGGACGTGATTACGGATATCGCGACCCAAGTCGGAAGAGGTAGTCGCAGCATCTTTGGTGTGATGATTGAGAGTAATATCGTGGCTGGGCGCCAGGATGTCATCGATACTCAAGCCCTGACTTATGGTCAAAGTATCACGGATGCATGTATTGGTTGGGACGATACCGAGCGCGCGTTAGAGGCTTTGGCCGGAGCCGTGGTCAAGTCGGGGAGGCAGTGAGCCCCAGCTGGACTCTTAGATTTTGCAAATGATAAGTATTACCATTTGCATTTAAATCTGGTAATGTGGCGGTGTCTACCGAGCGCCGTTTCGAGGTTGAGTTTGGATCAAAAAACCATTTCACTATGGCATTTACAGCGGGGGGACACGGTACTGATTGCACGGTATTCGGACTCGCTCGCTGAACATTATCGCCGACGGCTTCAAGAGCTGGGCTTTCGCCCGGGCGCGAGAGTAATGTGTACCTCGGCGCCAAGCTTGGGGGCACCGAAACTGTTTCGCGTTGATAATGCCGTATACTCCCTTGACAGGCTTGTCGCCGGCGAAATCTACGCTGAGACCCTGGCGTGATGAAAAATGTACTGGTCATTGGTAGTCCCAATTCGGGTAAAACTCTACTGTTCAATCGGCTGACCGGCTTAAAGCAAAAAGTGGCGAATTTTCCGGGTGTCACCGTGAGTACCCACGCCGGGACAGCCAGCTTTGATTCCAGCCTGCAAATGGTCGATTTCCCTGGGGTCTACTCGTTACATGCGATTTCGGGGGAAGAAGAGGTTGCGGTTCGAGCATTTCAACGGGCGATAACCAATGTCGCTCACACGAAGGCGGTACTCTGCGTTCTTGACGCCACCCGTTTAGAAAAGGGGTTGTTTTTTGCCCTGCAGGTCCGTGAGGCCTGTATTGCCGTGGGTCTGCCTGTGGTCGTAGCCTGCAATATGGTGGATATTTTAGAGAAACACCAGCTGACACTTGACCTTGACGGCATGCAGCGTGAGTTAGGTGTCCCAGTGATCGGCGTTTCGGCCAAATCCGGGCTGGGTGTTGAGCGACTGCAGCAGGTTTTGTCCTCTCATAGCCTGACTATTCCCGAAGCAGACCCAAACCTGTTAGCTCGGGATGAGGGATGGGAACGTAATAGAGCAGAGCAGTTGGCTCATGCTTACGGGCCAAAAGGCGATTTGCTGCTCAAAACCCACAGTCGCCTGGACGATTTTTTTCTGCACTCAGTGACCGGCGGATTCGCATTTTTTGCGATCATGTTTTCACTGTTTCAAGCGATATTCACTTGGGCTGCCCCCATGATGGATGCGGTGGAAGGAGTTTTAGGGTGGGCAGCTGAGGGCGTGGTACCCCTTATCAGTCACGCAATTGCAGCCGATTTCGTTCGCGATGCCATTTTTGGCGGCGTGGGCGCATTCTTAGTCTTTGTGCCGCAGATCTTCGTGCTGACTCTTGTCGTGGGTACTTTGGAAGATTCCGGCTATTTGGCGCGCGCCGCGGTTATTTGTCATCGACCTTTGAACGCCTTTGGCCTTACGGGTAAGAGTTTTGTGCCGATGCTGAGCGGCGTCGCTTGCGCTATTCCTGCAATTTATGCCGCGCGCACTATCGAGTCTCCCCGCAAGCGTTGGCTGACCTATATGGCCATCCCCTTGATGCCTTGTTCCGCCCGCCTACCCGTGTACGCCTTGCTAATTGCCGCTTTTATACCCAACGACACCATAGCGGGTGGTCTTCTGGGTTTGCAAGGGTTGGCGATGTTCGGTATCTATTTGTTTGGTATTGTCACTGCCTTACTGGTGACCGCAGTCATTTCTCGTGCGACTCCAGATGCCGATCAAGACGTGCCCTTCGTGCTAGAGATGCCTCCGTATCGCATACCCTCGTGGCAGTCTATCTTGAGGGGCGCGGTCGAGCGCGCGGGCTATTTCGTACGAAAGGCCGGCCCTGTGATTTTCTGGATTACGATGTTGATCTGGTTTTTGGGCTATTTCCCGAATCAAGGACAAGATTTATCACAATCGTATCTCGCGACAGCGGGTCGTTTGATCGAACCTGTGTTCCAACCACTGGGCTTAGATTGGAAGTACGGTATCGCTATTTTGGCATCGTTTGTCGCTCGCGAAGTGTTTGTCGGTACCCTAGGGACCTTATACGGTATCGAAGACGCAACGGAGAACGTTGTCTCGCTGGCGACGCGGGTTCAAGAGAGCGGTCTGCCCCTAGCGTCTGGGGTCGCGCTGCTGGTGTTTTTTGCGGTAGCGGCACAATGCGTCTCCACACTGGCAACGCTGTACCGAGAGGGCGGTAGTGCCAAGTTGCCACTTCAGCTATTGTTTGGATACGGATTTCTGTCTTACGCGCTGGCGTGGTGCGCGTATGCGCTCCTGATCTGAACTGGGAGTTCCTAGCTACGAGCACCTGAGGTATGCTTCCGGTATAAGAAGAAAGGGGAAGCAATGATATCACCAACGCTGCTGGCGACACTCGGGATAGCCTACATTTTTGTATTGTTCTTAGTGGCATGGGTAGCAGATCGTCGAGTTGATGCAGGGCGGTCTTTGCTTTCCAGCAAAACAATGCGTGGAATCGTGTACGCACTCTCACTCGGAGTGTTCTGCTCTTCTTGGACCTTTTATGGTGCGGTAGGTACAGCGAATACGAGCGCGTGGGCGCACGCGCCCATCTACATTGGTCCAATATTACTCATGCTGTTGGCTTGGCCTGTGTTTGAACGGATGGTGGAAACTCGGCGAAGACAGCGGGTCACCTCTTTAGCCGATTATCTATCCGCGCGTTTTGGGAAACGACCGTCCCTTGCACTTATCGTTACTGTCGTTGCGGTTGCCGCGGTTGTGCCCTACATTGCGCTTCAGTTCAAAGCTTTGGCTCAAGCATGGCAAATGATCAATTTGCACTTCGCGAGTCAAGTTTTTCAAACGCTAGACACCCAGAGCGTCCCCCTTATCGCGGGGGTTTTGGCCATTTTTACCGTCCTGTTTGGCGCCCGACGCCTCGACGGCAGTGAACGTCACGCCGGTGTTATGTCGGCGATCGCTTTCGAGTCGATGATAAAGCTAGTATCTTTTCTGGTTGTGGCTTTCTTCGCGCTCGATTATTTGGCTGAAGACAGTGTCTTAGATGCTATACCCAATTCCATGCCTGCTATTCAGTTGACCACCTTTGATGCTGATTTCATTGCGAAGACGCTGTTAAGTGCTTTGGCGATACTTTGCTTGCCAAGACAATTTCACGTAAGTGTCGTTGAGCTACAAGAAAACACTAAGGTGGGCTTAAGTCGCTGGATATTTCCACTGTATCTGTTGTGTTTTCTATTATTGGTTATCCCAATCAGCCAAGCGGGGAATATTTTATTTGCGGCCGAGCAACAGGTCAGCCCGGACACTTGGGTGCAAATGATACCGTTGGCTTTGGACGCGCCCTGGGTGGCAACAGCGGCGTTTATTGGTGGTATTTCGGCGGCCACCTCCATGGCGATTATCGCGACCTTAAGTTTATCGATCATGCTGACCAATGAAGTGGTGGCTCCCGCTTTGATGCGGTTGAGTGCTGGGACCCCAGCTAGCCTGCTGCGTTTGGGTGATAATTTAAAACGCGTGAGACGCCTGCTGATCGTAGTCATTATGATCGCCGCTTGGTGGGTCACCGAGTTGTTGGTCAATGTACCTTGGTTAACTTCCATAGGTTTTATGTCGTTTTTAGGGGCAGCGCAAGTGGCCCCTGGATTAATTGCCGGTCTGTATTGGCGCAGAGCACATGGCTTAGCGGTCATGCTGGGCATGTGTTTAGGGTTGTCCTTGTGGTTTTATACTTGCGTTATACCTTACGTCGTTGCCGAACCGATTCCATGGCTTAGCGCTGGTCCCTGGGGTTTGGCCTGGCTCTCGCCGTTACAGTTTTTGAACTTAGATCTAGGCTCCATTATTGCCAACGCCACGTTTTGGAGTCTGGGGTTTAACATAGTCACACTTTTGCTTCTGTCGTTGACCTTGCCCATGGCAGCCTCTGATAAACGCCAAGTCGCGGTGTTTTTCCCCGATGATGAACGTGACGCAGCTCAACTCGATTTTTCCTTGACCTTGGTCAGAGTCAGCCAAATTCAGGCGCTGTTGGCCCCTTTTCTACGTGATCATGCCTATCAGAATTTATGGCGTGAGATTGAGAGTGCCTACGAACAGCGTCTTTTGCCTAGCGATCGTGCGCCGAAATTTTTGGTTGAGCGCGTCGAATCAATATTAGCTGATATCATTGGCGTTGCATCGGCTCACCGTGCTATGGAGCAGTTAGAGTACGGGCAACAACTCGCATTTCAAGATCTTGCCGGAATGGTGACTGACGCGAGCAAGCACAACAGTATTAACCGCTCACTGCTTGAGAGTGCGGTCGAAAACTTAACACAAGGCATTGCAGTTGTAGATCCTGAATTACGACTTGTTGCATGGAACAAACGTTACGAAGAGTTATTCGATTATCCTCCGCGCTTTCTTTACTCAGGTTGTCCTATCGAGCGCGTCTACCGTTTCAACGCACAGCGGGGCATTCTCAATGCAAAAGGCGGAGATATTGACAGTGAAATTGAGAAGAGACTCGAGTGGTTGCGAGAAGGCAACCCACACAGGATTGAGAGAACGCTTCCTAACGGGAAGGTAGTCGACATTCGAGGCAATCCACTGCCCCAGGGTGGCTTCGTCACAACGTATATTGAAGTGTCAGACTATCATGATTTATTGGCACAGCTAGAGGAGACTCGAACGGCGCTAGAAGCCGAGGTGGCCTCGGGTACTAAAACGCTACTTGAAACCAACGCTCAATTGCGGAAAGAGAATCGGTTGCGCGCTGAAGTCGAATCACAATTGCGTGACGCAGGACGCACTAAATCACACTTTATGTCGGCGACCAGTCATGACCTATTACAACCCATTCACGCCGCCCGTCTGTTTACCGGCAGTCTCCAACAAAACCTGTTACAGGGGGGCGAAGCAAGCCCTGGTTTGGTCACTCAAATTGATCATGCCTTACAGCGAGCGGAGCGCCTTATCACGGATCTTCGTGAAATTAGTCGCTTAGATTCTGGGCGTCAGGAACCCGCTGTCGCCGATGTTGCCTTGCGCGACGTGCTTGATCCTGTATTAGCCGAGCTCAGAGCTATTGGTGAAGCAAAGGGCCTTACGTTACGGTGCGTACGGTCGAGTTTGTGGGTCAAAGTTGATCCGGCGATGCTCACACGTATCCTGCAAAATCTTATTGGAAACGCTATTCGGTATACCGACCGTGGCAAAGTGTTGGTCGGCGTTCGGCGTCGAGGTGCGCAGGCCGAGATTCAGGTTTGCGACACCGGACGTGGAATTTCTCTCTCAGACCAGGCCCGAGTATTCCAAGAGTTCGAACGGGTAAGGCGGGGTGATGCTAGTCAAGACGATGGCTTGGGCTTGGGGCTCGCCATTGTGCAACGTTATTGTGATTTGTTGAACATCAAGCTTGACCTGAAGTCTGAAGAGGGTAGAGGCACTGTATTCAGTGTACGGGTTCCCCTTGCTACAGCGCGTGCTAAAGCGATCGACCTTACCAACGAATCTTCGACTCTGCGGACTGTCTCGGGTCGAGTCCTGTGTCTCGATAACGACAGAACGATCGTCGCGGGTATGCAGCAACTCTTGACGGGTATGGGGCTCGAGGTGACGACTGTAACCAACCAGCAGGCTCTTATGGATTTGCCTCCCGCAGTTGCTCAGAGTATCGATGTGGCTTTGGTAGACTATCACTTAGACGAGGGTGTTAGGGGCGTCGAGGTTGTAACAGAGTGGTTAAACGCACTGGGTAAAAAGGTACCTGTGGTCGTGATCAGTGCTGATGATTCAGATGTTGTGCGCAATGCGGTGGTACAAGCTGGCTTCAGATTTATGCCCAAGCCCGTGAACGTAGGGCGTCTTCAGGCCCTGATGTCCGCCTTCTTGACCTAATCTTAACGCTCTGACGCTCGGTTAAGAGTATGACCTCTGGGCGCTATTGACTTTGCTCATCAGGCTGTTCGGCGGTCAACTGGCTCAAAGCAAGCACCGCCTGCGTCCGCGAGAAGACACCAAGTTTACGCATGATCTCTGTCATGTGTGCTTTGATGGTTGCTTCTTTGACATTCAGTTCGTAGGCAATTTGCTTGTTCAGCAAGCCCTCGACCAGCATAGATGCCACCTTTAGTTGCTGCGGGGTGAGTGATGCGATGGCTGCCGCGGTATCTATGGTTTCCAACTGGGTCGGTTTGGCGCTGATGGTAAGATTGGGATGCAGTCCCGTCTCTCCGTTTAAAACAGCAAGCACGCAGTGTTCGATAGTCGTTTTGTCGGCGGACTTTTCGATAAACGCAGCGGCGCCAAGGTCCAAAGCTTTGCGGACCGTAGTACTGTGCCCGTTCGCTGAAATCATAATTACGGGGGTAGCGGGGAAATTGCCCACGAACCAAGACAGGGCGGAGAATCCAACGGCTCCCGGCATGTTTAGATCTAGCATTAGCAGTGCGAGTTTTGCTTCACGCTCTGCTGTTTTTTGCAGGGAATCAACGTCTGAGGCCGACAAGATCTGGTGATCCGGCAGTAGGTTATTCAGAATACCGCCGATGGCGCCAGAGAAGAGTGGATGATCGTCGGCAATTAATATCGTTTTTGTTGTCATTGGCCTTGGTCACTGTGTCTCAAACACCCAAAGTCTACCAATAAAAAAGCCGGGAGCAAGTCCCGGCCAACGGGTGGTTTAACCACCAAGGGCTATGTCATCGAATCATCGCTGATCCGATGGTTGAAAGTGT
>JALRFH010000118.1 GCA_023253715.1 Halieaceae bacterium | reverse complement strand
TAGTAGGGCTTATGCCCGATAATGGCGACCCCATACTCTTCCCGCTATTGGCCATTATCAACACCATCGACTTAGGGTTGATTATTGCCTGCCAAGCCGTGTTGTATTCGATGGTGGCGGACTTAGTTGAGCAGAACGAGTTGCGGACCGGCAAGCGCAGCGAGGGCGTATTTTTTGCGGCCATTACCTTCATTCGCAAAACTAACCAAGGGCTAGGCGCGTTTGCAGCGGGCATTATTTTAAGCTGGATCGCGTTTCCGCAGGGAGCATCACCTGATCAGGTGTCTTCTGAGACTCTCCGAAGCCTAGGCTTGTGGCACGCGCCCAGTCTGCTGATCTTGTGGTCGCTGATGCTGTTTTGTGTTAGCCGGTATCAGCTTAGCAAAGACGATCACGAGTCAAATCTGCAGAAACTTACCTCGCGAACTTAGTGCCTTAGCCGTTTTCCATCAAAAGCGCTCAGCTTGTGGCTTTGCGACGCTATTGCTGCAAACATGCAAGGCTTCTATTTGGCTGAACCTTATTATGCCCAACACTTTAGATTAGTGCGAAGATCACATGCGCCGAGCAAATCACCAAAAGAGACAAATTGAAACCGATACGAACATATCGTATAAATACGAATATTTCGTATTACGCAAAGGTGATGATATGCCACAAGCCAAATCGCAAACACTTAGCCTCGGTCAATATTGGAATGACTATATCGACGCTAATGTGGGTAAGAATCGGCGGTATGCGAGCGCGAGCGAATTGGTTCGCGACTCGCTCCGATTGCTGGAGGAACGAGATGCTCACTCAGCGCTACAGAAACTTCGTCAAGCATTAATAGAGGGCGAAAATAGTGGCGATGCGGGTGAACTTGATATGAATGCCATTAGAGCTCGGGCCAAACTCGCCGCCGGGTTAAGGTAATTAATGCGTCAACTTCGTGTTCAAGCAAAAGCACAGAAAGACTTGGAAGAAATATGGCTTTATACCCATGCAAACTTCGGGATAGAGCAAGCGGACAAGTACTTTGATGAGCTTAAAATCGGCATGGATACGATTCAACAGAATCCGAAAGTTGGCAGGCGATGTGACGGTATCCGCGAGGGCTACCGCCATTACAAAATAAACCACCACGTCATTTTTTACACAGTGACAGCAAATACCATCCGCGTTGTGCGAGTACTTCACGAATCGATGAATATTGAGTTGCATTGGGCGGTTAGCGTATGATCAGGGGTATTATTAAAAGTACTTTTAACCGCACTTAGACAACACAAAAATCAACGAGGCTGTTATGGCGACCATCACTGCTAACGAGCTCAAAACCAAAGGTATAACAGCGGTGGACTCGGCACTCAAAGCCGAGCCCACGGTTCAAATTACAGTACGAGGTTCGGCCAAATACGTTGTGATGCGTTGCGAACACTACAACAAATTACGAGAGCAAGAGCTTGATCTTGCCATTCGCGAAAGCAGAGCAGAATTTGAACGCGGAGACTACGTTATCGAATCGGTGGAAGAGCACATGCGCCGAGTGCTGGAATAATGCCGTATACCTTGATTTATCCAAAACACTATCTCAATCGCGCTTCCAAATTTTTAAAGGCACGACCGGAGATTCACGCACAATACAAAAAAACGCTGATGCTGTTGGAGTTGAATCCCTTCCACCCCTCGTTACGTCTACACTCATTGAGTGGACGAAGCGATGGCGCCTATTCCGTCTCAATTAATATGAGCTATCGCATTGTGCTCGACATCGTTTTCCTAGACGACAAAATATTACTTTTGGATATCGGTACCCACGATCAAGTTTATTGACCTATCCGCGCCATACGCCACTTAAGCTCAGCCATGTGCCCCAAATACACCGAGATCTCGTTAATCGGCATACCGGGCACAATGCGGGTTGCATACACGCCCATACTCAACTCTAAGACCACACGATTTTCGGGGTAGGCCTCGACGGCCCAATCCGCAAACTGGCTTGCCATGGCGATATCCGACACCATCATCACTCGAGTTTTCTGCAAAAATGCGTCTAAGCCGCCCGCGGCATCAATGACGGCTAGCGCAACGGTGCGAGCTCTGGGCGCTTGCCAGTGTGAGGGTACGCCATCCCACCAACCGGTGTACTGCCGCACTGCCATTTTGGCCAGATCGGTCACGGTGTTGTAATAAGGATCCAGCTCGGGGTGGTTTGTCAGCTCGGGTGGCAAGGCCACACTATGAATAATAGCGTCTTGCGACCAACCCGCATTCAAGCCCTGAGTCACTTGCGCGACAATCGATTCAAAGGCGCTGGCGACCGTATTGAGCTTTTCTTGCACCAAGTCAGCACCTTCAATAGCCGGCCCGTGCATGGGTAACAGAGTATTGGGCTGGGTTGCTGCCATGGCGCGCAAGGCCTGAGCCCATTCATCAATATGGCGCTGACGGCGTTTACCATTTCCCGCATTGGGTAAAAATGGCTGATGAAAATCGCCACTGACCACAATGTTGCGTTCGGGCACATGAATCCAAACGTGGTCTTCGGTCTCGCCACGAGCGGCATGCAATACGAAGACCTCACCCCCGAGCGTCATCGTTTTGGTGCCACTAAAAGTTTCGGTGGGCGCCACCATATCGGATAGCGCTCGCGGCACTCGCGATGGATTTTGATTGTTCATGCGAGCATTAGCAAAGTCAGCCAGCTGAACATCCAGGCCCATTTCCCGTAAAAACGCGTCGGATGCAATAATCCTTGGCTTAAAGCCAGCTGCCTCGAAGGCCCACGCGCCGTAGGCGTGATCAATATGATGATGGGTGAACACGATAGTATGCAGCGGTTTGTCGCTAAGTTTCGCCAAGGTTTCCACCAACAAAGGACCCGCAGGAGCATAACCTGTATCGAATAAAATTAGCCCTTCATCGGTCTCCATGACCACCACATTGACCCAGGGCATAACCAAAAACCACGTCTTCGCGCCGATCTCATGAATCTTTAACAAGGTGCGCGCGTCGGTCATGGCCGCCTCAGCATCACGACTGACCATGTTATGCGCGATAGCTCGCGAAGACGGCCCACCAAACCCATCGTGCTTGCTAGAGCTCATGGATTGCGCAATGTGCGGGTATTGCATAACGACTGCGCGGGTGTATTGAAACAACTCGCCAGCGCTGGGGGCTTCTGGCATTGATTGCTCTGAGACTGCAACTGAGCTTGTGCCTAAAGCCAGCAAGCCGAGCCCTGCGGCCCATGATTTGAGTGTTTGCTTCATTGGCTTCCCTAATGATTTGTTATTATCGCCTGGTTATTATGCCCGCCAGTTCAGACAGGACAAACCCTTCGTCAACCTTTACCCACTTCTGACATAACCCCTTTGGCTTATCGCAGCCTATTAAAGACGACCACAAAAGGGCCTAGTATGGGCGTATCGACGAAGACTTTGGAATAACAATAATGCGCGCCTCCAACACCCTTTGGACCCAACCGCTGGCCGCCGGCCTGGCGGTGTTACTCACGCTTCCTGGGCTGGCAATTTCGGAGCCATTACTGCAAGACGTCCCCGAACGGGCGCCTAACGTGGTATTCGTGCTGTTAGATGATGTGGGCTTTGGCGCGACCTCGACCTTCGGTGGTCCCGTCAACACCCCGACCCTTGACGCCTTAGCCGACCAAGGCCTGCGCTTTAACCGTTTTCATACCACTGCCATTTGTTCACCAACTCGCGCGTCGTTGCTAACAGGCCGAGACTCACACGCCGCCAACGTAGGTGCGGTCCTCAACTCATCGAACCAGTTACCCGGTTACCAAGGCGTCATCCGCCCAGATACGGCGACCATCGCACAAATGCTAAAAGACCAAGGCTACCGCACCGGCGCCTTCGGCAAGTGGCACCTTGCCCCACCCTGGGAAACCACGCCAATCGGCCCCTTTGATCGCTGGCCTGTCGGCCTTGGTTTTGAGACCTTCTACGGGTTTTTAGGGGGCGAGACCGACCAATTTGACCCCACGCTGTATCGCGGCACTTCACCCGTACAGCGCCCCCACGACCCCAATTATCATGTGACCGAAGATCTAGTGAACGAGGCCATTGCGTGGGTGCGCACTGGTCACAGTTTACGCAACGAACAGCCCTTTTTTATGTACTTTGCTACCGGTGCAGCGCACGCCCCCTTGCAGGTGCCAAAGCAGTGGACTGAGGCTTACCGGGGCCAGTTTGATGGCGGCTGGGACGCTATGCGCGAACACATCCTAAAACGCCAAATCGCTTTAGGTGTGGTGCCCGAAGGCACACCATTAACGCCTCGTCCCGATGCGTTGCCCGCCTGGGATTCGCTGTCTGATCCGCAGCAACAAGTCGCTGCACGACTCATGGAAACCTTCGCGGGGTTTTTAGCGCACACCGACCATCAAATCGGCCGCTTGGTGCAGACCCTAAAAGACCTAAACGAGTTCGACAATACGATATTTGTGTACATTGCGGGCGATAACGGCAGCAGTGCCGAAGGTGGCTTAGCGGGCAGTATCAATTACATGGGCGCTTTGCAGGGTTTATCCGAAACGCTGGATGAGCAAATCGCCGCGCTAGATCGCATCGGCGACAAGACAACCTATCCGCAATACCCCGCCGGCTGGGCCTGGGCGCTGACCTCACCTTTTCAGTGGGTGAAGCAGGTCGCTTCGCACTTAGGCGGCACGCGCGTCGGTACGGTCATCACTTGGCCCAACACCATTAAAGATGCAGGCGGCCTACGGCAGCAATTTACCCACGTGAACGATATCGTGCCCACAGTGCTCGAGGCGGCGGGCATAGAGGCACCCAAGGTAGTAACCGGTGTCGCGCAAAAGCCCATGGATGGCGCCAGTCTTTTGCCGGCATTGAAAGATGCGGCGGCACCCGAGCACAAAACGACGCAGCTGTTTGAGGTAAACGGCAACCGCGCCATTTACCACAAGGGCTGGATGGCCTCGGCGTTTCACAAACGCTTCCCCTGGAGCGTGGGGGTACGGGCCGGCGCCACCCCCATGGAAGACGATGACTGGGAACTGTACAACCTGAACGAAGATTACAGCCAGGCCAATAATTTGGCGGGCACGCATCCCGACAAGCTCGCCGAACTGCAAGCTATCTTTGAGCAAGAGGCGAAACGCCTCGAGATTTGGCCCATTCAAAGCGCTATGGATGCGATGAATACTCACCCCATTCCCAACTTGCGCCAAGGCCGCACCGAATTTACCTATTATCCAGGCGCCGTGGGTATAGCCGAAACCCAAGCACCCCCCATCTATAATCGGTCGTGGTCAATCAGCGCGAAACTTACAGGCGAGCAACCTATGGGTGTTATTGCCACCATGGGCGGTTTCGTCAGCGGTTGGAGCTTGTATCTTGACGAACAGAGCCGGCCCGCGTTTAAGTTTCGAAACTTCGAAAAGGGCGAGGTCTTGCTGCAATCACTTCGAGCGGTCTCAGGTGCTAGCACTGTAGGGCTGTCGTTTAACTACGACGGCGGTGGCTGGGCGCGGGGCGGTGAGTTTATGCTGACTATCAACGACCAAGTCGTTGCGACCGACCGCATTCGCTTAACGCCACCGGCCTACTTCTCGATTGACGAGACTTTTGATATCGGTATCGACACGGGCTCGCCCGGAGGTAATTATCCGGATACTGTGGATCAAGGCTTTCCTTTCGTCGGCGGTGACATCGAATCAGTGACTATCACACTGAAATAGGGCTGCAAAAAGCCGGCAGACGCCGGCTTGTAAACTTATTATGGCGTATACCAAATCGGCGACGAGTAGGCCCGATCAACCGTCGTCATGGGCGTCCCCTCTGGGAATTGCGTTCCCATACGGGCGCGATCGTAAGCCGTCCATCGGGGCGTTGGGATTTCCAGAACACGCACGTAGTAAAACGCGCGTTGCGCCGGGTCAAACTCGGGGTCTTGCCAAAAGGCGCGCAACACCGGCGCACCGATGGTATTTTGGTAGGTCGCGTCTTGTTCGTTGACCGTATTGCCCACCGCTTCACGATTGCGACCGTCTTCGCCGGGCAATCGATCGCCCGCCAGCGCCACATCGTAAATGCGCTCCTGCATTTCCCCATCAGCATCAATATAGCCTTTAATGACTTGTACGCGATCAAGATTGGCACCATCAGGGTCCCGCTCGGCATGAATCATCAAAATGGGCGTTTGATTCCCGCTCACAGCACTTAAATCGCCCCCCATGGGTACGCCCTTTTGGTAGCCCTTTGCCGTAAACTCAGGTCCGAAAAAGTCTTGCTCGGTGTAGTCAAAACCACCGAACAGACGCAATCGAATCCGTGAACCCGTGGTGGCGTAAACCTCTTTGCGCTTCATGGCCGCAAAGATGGCCTCTCGGGTATTTTCGACCGCCCACACCGCGGCCAAACCCGAGGCAAGCGCCATGCTGTGGTCTTGCTGCACGTCGTGATCACCCGATCGCCCTGTTATGGGCTCATTCACCCGAAAACTCGAGCCGGGCTCGGTGGCGGTGACTTTACCAAAAAAGTTACTTTCTTCCGCGGTCGACAAGGCGGTGTGGGAATCGGTTGAGCCCACCAGACCAAACTTAAAGGGGTTTACACCCAGCTTGGCCTCTAAAGCCATGCCGCGCTGTAAGGCATCGCGCGCGTATTCATAGGTCAACATGTCGGGGGTCTTGGGTGCGGGCCCAAAACTAC
>JALRFH010000103.1 GCA_023253715.1 Halieaceae bacterium | reverse complement strand
TGGCCTTTAGCAGCGATTGTTAGCTTGCGTTCTACTATGTTGCTTGTTTTACTCACCACCATACTTGTAGTTATAGTGCCTAAATAATAATACCAAGGACAAACCCATGGCCGATCTTTTAGGACTTTCCGCAGACATCATTGATGGCAAAGCCAGTATAGAGCAGACAGGACCGCTTAACCGGATCAATCACCAGCTCTCCGAGTTAAACAAGGACTTGGCGGTTGTCGAAGCTTTTTCGCATTGTATTGTGTTTACCACCGATGATGGCTTGGTCACTTTTGATACCTCCAACGAACAAGGTGGCAGCAAGTGCGTTGAGGCGATTCGAGGTTGGAGCAGGGATCCGTTCAACACCGTGGTGTTTACCCATGGACACATCGATCATGTTGGCGGGTGCGGCGCTTTTGTCGCCGATGGTCCGCATCCACGAATCGTTGGGCACGAGAATGTGGCAAAGCGCTTTGAGCGCTATCGTTACACTAACGGCTACAACAAGGTGATTAACGAACGCCAATTTGGTCAGTTCCGTCGCCGCGGCTATGACCTCGCGGGAGAGTCCCAGTTTTTACCAATCGACACTCCGGCACCTGATACAACTTATAGCGATTGTCTTGACTTGTCGGTAGGGGGAATGGATTTTGAGTTACACCATGCACGTGGTGAAACCGATGATCACACGTGGGCGTGGGTACCTAGACACAAGGCGATTTGCGCGGGTGATTTTTTTATTTGGGCATTCCCTAACGCTGGTAACCCTCAAAAGGCGCAACGTTACCCACGGGAATGGGCCGCGGCTATGCGGGAAATGGCCTCAATGGGAGCAGAGTTATTCTTGCCAGCGCACGGGTTGCCGATTTATGGTCAACAGCGTATTGCTCAGGTGTTAGATGATGCGGCGTCAGCTCTCGAATCACTGGTTGAACAAACCGTTCGTATGATGAACGAAGGCGCTCGGCTAAATGACATTATTCACAGCGTCAAGCTTCCGCCGGGCACACTGGATAAGCCGTGGTTAGCACCGACCTATGATGAGCCAGAATTTGTTGTGCAGAACATCTGGCGTTTGTATGGAGGTTGGTACGACGGTAATCCGGCTAATTTGAAACCTGCATTGGATTCATCCCTAGCGGCAGAATTATCGTCGCTGGCAGGAGGGGCGCTACGATTGGCGGAGCGCGCAGCCGAACTCAAAGACGATGACCCACGTTTGGCGTGTCATTTGGTGGAGTTAGCAGCACAGGCCTCCCCCGACGACCTACGAGTTCATGAGCTTAGAGCTGAGGTCTATCAGGCGCGCAGGAGCCAAGAGACCTCGCTGATGGCTAAAGGAATATTTGGCTCCGCTTCTAATGAGTCCAAGGCTAAGCTTTGAGGTCGCAACTGTAGAGTGGGTTGGGTGCTAGATTTCACATCCCATAAATAGTCGCTAGCACTCGCTCAAACCATTTGCTTGGCAGCCAATGCTTGAGTTTGTGGGCCAAACGCTGATCGAAGCGACCAGCCGTATAGATTACTTTTAGTGATCTATTACTGATAAGCGTGGCCACAAGCTCAGCCACCAGCTTTGGATCAGAACCATTCCGTTCATCGCGTTCGTATTGCTCAACCACTGAACGCATCTTCGGCGTTCGTTCTGAGTTTAGAGCCTTCTCTGCAAAAACGCGACTGGCCGTGAAGCCGGTTTTGAAATCTCCTGGTGCGACTAAAGTTAAATCGATGCCAGTATCCTTAAGCTCCAGGCGCAGGGCCTCGGTTATGCGTTGCATTGCGGCCTTACTGGCCGAGTATAGTGACTGGTAGGGTAGGCCGATATCACCGGCCAAGGAGCCTATGTTGATGATTCGGCCATGCCCTTGGACACGCATATGCGGCAACACTTTTTGGATAACCGCGATTTGGCCGAAGAAGTTCGTTTCCATTTGACTTCGGGCTTCATCGATACGGCAGTCTTCCAGCGCGCCGCAAAGCCCGAATCCGGCGTTATTGATCAGCACATCAATGCCACCACTTGACTCAAGCATTGAGGCAATCGCCATATCAATAGAACTGGAGTTGTTAACATCCATACTCAGCATGTGAACGGAATCTGAGGTCACCCTGTCTGCGACGTCACGTGATGTGCCAAAAACGCTATGCCCTTGCTTGCTCAGATGCTCTGCGATGGCTTTGCCGAAGCCCGATGAAGCACCGGTGATGAGAATGCGTTTGGTCATGATTGATTACTCAGGTACGGGTTTAAAGACAGTGTCTTCATTTAAGTGAATTTGCAAGGTTAATTACCTTAAGACTGTCTAACTATAGACCGTGCCGTTTCTTTAAGTGTATTACCATACAGATGTGCTGAATGAGGAAAGACGAATGTTGAGCGAAGCGATAGAAGTTTTTCAAATGGATTATGTCATGATTGCTGTACCTGTTTTCTTGATAGCTTTGTTATTGGAATGGCGTTGGGCAAAAAAGCAGGGTAATAACATCTACGATAGCAACGATCTCCGAGTTTCACTTGGCGTCATGCTTATTACTGTGGTGATTGACATTATTCCGAAATTTTTGGCCTTAATGTTGATGTTCGTCTGCTACGAGGTGTCGCCGTTTAAAAATTATATTACGACTGCATGGTACTGGTGGGCTCTTCTCTTCTTTCTGGATGATTTTATTTATTATTGGCACCACCGGCTCAATCATGAGGTCCGAATTCTCTGGGCCGGCCATGTTCCGCATCACAACAGTGAGCACTATCATTTTGGCACAGCGCTTCGGCAGGGCGTTTGTGAACGTGTTTTAAAGTATTTTTTCTGGATGCCTTTGCCTTTGCTGGGTTTTCACCCGCTCATGGTTGTGAGCATGTTAAGTTTTAGCCTGATTTATCAGTTCTGGCTTCATACTCAGAGTGTTGAAAAACTGTCTCCAATTCTGGAGTTTATCTTCAATACACCGTCGCACCACAGAGTGCATCACGCCTCTAACCCCCGGTACTTAGATAGAAATCACGGTGGCACTTTGATCATTTGGGATAGGTTATTTGGTTCGTTTGCAGAAGAGTCAGATATTGAGCCGGTCCGATACGGAGTCACGCGACCTTTATCTAAGCAAACAGCGGTAGCGGCAGCATTCGAGGAGTACATTCAGCTAGCCGCTGATATAAGGAGAGCGAAATCTCTGCGCGATAAATTCGCCTACCTTTTTATGGCGCCGGGCTGGTCCCACGATGGGCCGGACAAACGGTCAAAGACAGTTCGGGCTTCCGTGTGATGAAACTTTGAGAGTCGGGATTTGACGTCGCTTTGTGGTTAGGGGCTAGAGGACTCGCCCCAATGTCACATCCCCTTCAATGGTCGTACGATTGATGACCCGTCGAACGCCAGGTGCCGTGCCCGTGGTGCAATGCATAGCGCGCCAGTTGTCCCACAACACCATATCGCCCTGTTTCCATTCATGAAAGTAGGTGAACTCTGACTTTTTAGTGTGCGCGACCAAGCGCTCGAGTAATTCTATTGCCTCGTCATTGCACAGGCCCGCATCATGGGGCTTGATGATTCGATCCAAGAATTGTTCTACCACGCCTAATACTTTACGTCCGCTAATAGGATGTGCGTAAGCGCCGGGGTAAGCGACATCCGGAAAGTCGGGGAAGTTCATGTCAGAGGGCTTTTTTGGGCTGAATTCGCCGGGCTCGTAGCCCTCTAGGTCGACGTAGCGCATGTGGCGGCGTTGCATGCAAAAGGCGTACGCGAGTTCGATTTTTTCCAGCAGTGCTTTGGTATCCTCATCCAGCGCGTCGTAAGCCTTGGCCAAATCACCAAAACCCGTAAGTCCATCGCTGCTGGGGAGCTCAATAGCTCGCAATAATGCACCGCGATTCGGGCGGCCGGTGTAGTGCAAATCCATGTGCCAGTCCAGGCGTCCAACCACGGTTTCACCTTTGTAGCGCGCCGTTTGAAAGCGATCATTCGGGCCGCCGTTTTCGAGTACAAATAACTCAGGATTTTCTTCCGATCGGGTCACCTTGAGCGGGTGTAGAGCCAGCGAGCCAAAGGTACGGCTAAATTCGATTTGGCGCTCGGGCGTAATGTCTTGATTGCGAAATAGTAGTATGGCGTGCTCGTTCCATAGGTCGTTAAGTTCGTGGCTCAGATCGGGTGTTATAGGGTCGCGAATATCAAAACCAGACACTTCGACACCGACATTGTTTAGAGGGGTAACTTGCAGGCT
>JALRFH010000194.1 GCA_023253715.1 Halieaceae bacterium | reverse complement strand
AGTTGATCGAACAAACGGCAGCGCTCGTCAACGCTCAAGTGCTTTGACTGCGCCTGAAGGCCATCTCGCAGCCCGACCTCATTAATGTGGACTTGCGGGATCATCGAATGGCTCCCGCGACCCTTAAGGTCTGTATACGTTGTTCGTCGTATCCGATCTTCTGAAGCACGGCATCCGTATCAGCACCCAAGGCAGGCGCCGGCGCGTAAGCGTCCTTGTGCCGAGATAACTTGATGGGGTTACCCGGTCCTTTCACTGATTGTCCCTGATCGTTGTAGAGGTCCACCACCATATTGCGATGCAGTACCTGCTCGTCACTTAGAGCCTGCCCAAAATTATTCACCCGAGCGCAGGGGATTCGCTGCGCCTCAAACAATTCTAGCCAGTGCTCGGTTGTCTGCGTTGCCAGGATTTCATTTAAGCGCGCTTCAATGAATTGCTTGTCTGCCAAGCGCCCTGGCTGCCCCTTGTACTTTTCATGGCGAAATTCTGGTACGCCCAGCACATCGACCAAGGCGTCCCAAAACTTATCAAATATAACGGCAATAATGATGTGTCCATTGGCGGTTTTGAAGCTGTTGTAGGGAACGTGTACAAAATGACTATTGCCAATGGGCTCGGGATTTTTACCCGACATAAAATACATGGTGGCCATATAGTTCAGCAGCGAGATTTGAACATCCAGCATCGAGATATCGACATGCTGGCCCAAGCCCTTTTGATCACGCTCACGCAAGGCGGCCAGCACACCCATGACCGCGAACATACCGCCACCCAAATCACCAATAGGGATCCCTGCACGCATCGGTGTATCTTTGTCCAAGCCGGTAATAGACATACCACCCCCGAGGGCCTGAACGACTTGATCAAACGCTGTGCGCCTATATTGCGGCCCATCGTTTCCAAAGCCCGAAATCGAACACGTAATAATTTTTGGGTTCACTTGCGCTAGATGGGCGTAATCGATTTTCAGCTTCTTAGTGACATCAGCCGCAAAATTGTCCAATACAATATCGGCCTCACGGACCATATCGTAGAACACCTCGAGACCTTGAGGTGATTTCAAATCGATCGCCACACTTTTTTTATTGCGATTCAAGGTGATGAAATAGGCGCCTTGATCGCCTAAGGAGTATTCGGGATCTGACTGCAGTAACTTCCGAGTTCCTTCACCTACTAGGGGTTCCACCTTAATCGTTTCGGCGCCCAGGTCGGCCAAAATCATGCCGGCGTAGGGTCCCGACAGCATATGCGTCAAATCAATGATGGTGACACCAGCTAAGGCAGTAGCCATAGTTACCTCGTTGTAAGCCAAACCACACCGCGCCATGCGCAACTCATCGGTTTTATTCGCAGGAACCGTGCCAATCCAATAACCATTAGCCCCGACAAAAAAAAGCACATTAAATTCATACACTTGTATTCATCAAATGGACCAAAGCGTTGCGGCGAGCACAGTGGCGCAGGCGATTCCAATAGGCTTTTTATTTCATTTTGAAATATTACCTACTAATTTTTCAATTTGAAACATGATCTTCAATGAACGCTAGCAGCGCGCGACGATCGGTCGGGCGCTCTTGGGTCTTCTTATTAAGGTAATAACGCCGTGCTTGACGATCAAGGAACAAACACCCACTCACATTCTCAAGAGCGCTGTCGAGTGCCATCCAAATGATTGTGTCAGCACCCTCCTCTGAAGATCGCAAAATCCACTTCGTCACCCGGCGAAACGTCGGCAGAGCAGACTGCACTCCGGGAGTATCCGCCCAGCCTGGATGCATCGTGTTAATAAAGACCCCTTGCTTGGCCCACTCTGCATGCCACTCTTGGGTAATTATTGCCAGCGCACGCTTCGCCTGAGCGTACACAGCTGGACCATCGTAGCGATGGGCAAACCCCGAGCGCAACCAAGACATCGATAAACGCTGTGTATACATACCTCCAGAGACGACATTGACCACTCGCGCCGATCCAGCCGCCTGCAGCAAAGGCTTGAGTCCTTGCATCAGCATAACGGGGCTGAGCAAAAGCAAAGAGGTGCTTTGTTCGATACCCTCACTGGTTTTTGCTCGGGCATTAAATAAGGCGCCGGCGTTGTTGATTAACACATCAATAGGCTTACCTTGTTCAATCAGCACAGCGATTACACGGCGCGTATCCTCAAGCAAGGCCAAATCTGCGATGATCACCTCACATCGTTTGGCCCCAAGACTTTCGCACTCTTGCTTTAAGGCGTGCCCTCTTTCGGCATCGCGTACCACCAGTGTTAACTCGGCCCCTGCGGCTGCCAGAGTTTTCGCACTTGACAAGCCAAGCCCAGAGGTTGCCCCCGTCAGCACGATATGCTTGTCCGTAGACCACTCATATGGCTCAAATCGCTTCCTCGCAGCCCGATAGCCAGGCCCCGTAAAATCCCAAATCTCTCGAACGAGTGATTTGCGAAGCGGCTTAGTAAATGAACTCATGTCTGTGTGCCCCTGAACGAATGATTTAAGTTCCTCATAGAGTAACTACGCGCTGATCCACTATTCAGGCCACTCAGTGGCCAAAAGCTTGCCCAAATCCTCTGTAAAATCCTCACCGGTCTGGTTAAAACGAACGGTAGCAATACTGTCAGCCCGCGTAGGTCCTGGGTTGACGATGATAAGAGCCCCCCCATGTTCCGCAGTCAACCGGCACAAACGATAGCCCGAATACACCTTGAGCGAACTTCCCAACACGACCAAAACACCAGCGTCCCGCGCCAGTGCTTGCGTGTGCTCTGAAACAGGCTTTGGGATATTGCCACCGAAAAACACAACGTCTGGCATCATTATGCCGCCACAGTTCGGACACGCCGGTACGCTGACCGTTTGGATAATTTCATCGGGCAAATCGGCGTCGCCATCGGGCAACTGGTCCGCTCGCAAATTTTTAAGCTGTGGATTGGCGCGCGCGAGCTCAAGCTGCCAATGGTCTCGGTGCATGGGCGTCGAACACTGCAAGCACAGTACGCGATCAAGGCGACCATGAAGATCAATGGCTCTGTCAAAGCCCGCTTTTTGATGCAGTCGATCAACGTTTTGAGTGATGAGGTCAGGTAGCAGACCCTGCTGATGCCACAGTGCTAAGCGCCGGTGCGTTTGAGTGGGATGCGCGCGCGAGGTAAGCGGCCAACCCACAAAAGACCGGGCCCAATAGCGTTGCCGCATACCGGGTGATTGGCGAAACTGACTGTCGGTGATGGGGGTGCTGCGCGCCCACTCGCCATCTCGCGTGCGGTATGCGGGGATGCCTGCGCCCACGCTGATACCGGCTCCCGTCAAAAACAAGGCCCTTCGCTGCTGCATGAGCTTGGCAATTTCTAATAGCGTCATGGTCGCTTATACGAGCAAAACCCAAAACCCGATGATAAGTCCAAGCGGCTCCGCCCAACGTAAAATACTGCGGAGGAACAAAGATGCACATTCTACTCACAGGCGGGACGGGGTTTATCGGGCAAGCATTAGTACCACGACTAGAATCGCTGGGGCATGAGCTAACGATTTACAGTCGACAAGCCCATACAAATACTGGGGCCGTAGCCTATATCCAAACCCTAGCTGAACTCACACGGGTCAAACCCATCGAGATCGTCATTAACCTCGCTGGAGAATCGCTAGCCGGGGCTCGCTGGACAAAGCACTACAAACAAAAACTGCGCGCAAGCCGCATCGATCTTACCTTGAAACTCATTGACGCCTTGCGGCAATCCAAACATCGACCTAGACAATTTATGAGTGCCAGTGCTATCGGCTGGTACGGCAATTGTGGCGCGCAACAAATCGACGAAAGCTTCCCCTCGGGATCGGGGTTTGGCGCGCAGTTGTGCCAAGACTGGGAGACTGCCGCGTTCTCAGCGAATGAATCGCTGGGCTCAACGGTGACCAGCATGCGTATCGGTGTTGTGCTGGATAAGGATGGCGGTGCCTTCCCACAAATGTTTATGCCATTTCGTTTTGGCGTGGCGAATTGGCCAGGAACCGGAGACCAATATCTCAGCTGGATACACCGCTCAGATCTTATCAACGCCATCAGCGAATTGGTGCAGCGGTCGGTTGAGGGGCCGGTTAACTTAACAGCACCAGAACCGGTAACCTACAAGATGCTGGCACGCGAAATATCAAAACTCAGAAAAACGTGGTTAACAATCCCAGCCCCGGGGTTCGCCATGAGATTAGCGCTCGGCGAAATGGCGGACGAACTGCTCCTCAGCGGCCAGCGCGTGTTACCGACCCAGCTCCTGACGAATGGCTTTGAGTTTCAATACCCAACAGTAGA
>JALRFH010000028.1 GCA_023253715.1 Halieaceae bacterium | reverse complement strand
ACAATCCGTTCACCGTCCTCAACAGGTGCGGCGTAGAAATAGCCGCGCTCGCCGGTGGTTGTGCCATAGACAGAGAAACTCGACAGGTCGCCATTCAGCGCCTGCGTGAAGTATGTCTGATAGCTGAAATTGCGCCCAAGATAGCTGCCGGGCTCGCGGTAACTTGCGGCAGCAATCGTTAGGCCCGAGATATCCATCAGATAGACATCCGAGGCTTTCACCGTGGCAGCGGTCTGGCGCAGGTCTTCATTCACGGCAGCCTGCAATGTCCGATCATCGGGTGACGTCAGCAGCGCCGAGAGCGCCGGTCTTTCGGCAATCAGTGCGGGCAGGGGTGCGTCAGGGTGTGCATACCAACCAAGCAACGCCAACGCGCTTGGGCGAGGTGATTGGTAATACCGGTACGGCTGATATCGAAGTCGTGGCTGACCCCCTGTTCGACTTAACGACCATTCTAGGTAAGGTCTTCCACGATCGTAACGAGAATGGCGTGCAAGACGAAGGTGAAGAAGGCCTAGCCGGTGTTCGTATCGCGACTGTTAAAGGTGAATGGCTCATTACTGACGGCTTTGGACGCTATAGTCTGCCAGGTGTTGACCCAGGTCAGAACGCTTGGGGTCGCCGCATGATTCTGAAAGTCGACAAGGCGTCTTTGCCCGCAGGTTCGACGTTCACGACCGAAAACCCCCGTGTCATGCGTATTACCGGTGGCTTGATGAACCAGTTCGACTTCGGTGTTAAGTTGCCTGAAGCGCAGGTTTTGCCTCAGAAGCGCTCGGTGATTAAGCAGCGTCTTGAGACCAAAGCCATAACACTTGGGCCAGTTTATTTCGACTCGGCTCAAGCGGTTGTGGCGGATGCCTACATTGAGACCATTGAAACGGTGTTGGCTGACGTGAAAGGCGCCAAAAATATCCGTGTGGTGGTGTCAGGTAATACTGATAGTCAACCTTTGTCGCCCCGTGCAGCCGAGCTTTACAGCGATAACTATGGTTTGGCGAAATCTCGTGCAGATGGGGTGGCCAAAATTCTTGCCGCCACCTTGGGTATGTCGGCAGCTGATTTCGTTACCTACGCCTATGGGCCTGACAAGCCTGTGGCGGATAACAGCTCCGCCGAGGGTATGGCGAAGAACCGTCGCACCGATATCAGTGTGGTCTACGATCAAATGACCTCTGAAGAAACCTTAGTGTCGGGCCGTCAGGTTACTGTGCAGCTAAAAGCCGATGCATTAAGCGCTGGAGGATTAAGCGCGCAGGGTATCGCAGTGCTCAATCAAGTGGCATCGGTATTAGCTGATCCTGCCTTTGATTTGGTGCGCATAGAGCTGCCTCAAGACGAGGTGTTCGTGGATCGCCGTGCAATTATCTACGCCTACCTGGCAATTAAATTGGCAGAGACGGAAGAGCTTATGTCGAAACTTCTTGTCGTGGGCGCTCAGTCAGTGTCCATGAACCCTGTAACCTCTGGCTGGCGATCAGCCTTGGCATTGGCGCTTAATCTGATGATTGCACCTGCCATGGCAGACGATGCTGTATGCGTCAGCGAAGCCCTGTGTAACAACAATGCTGTGTCTTTGATGGTTAGCGATGTCGAGCCCGATACGGTAGCAGCGATGGGCAGCGATGCCGTGCAAGTGGGTGATACTCAGTTGTGGGTTTCAAGTGCGCCGGGCATGAAAGCGCCCAAGCTTGCCTTTAGAGTGCCTAGCAAAGTGCTTTGGGTTGAAGGTGAAGTTGCCGCTACGCTACCCGTATGGGTCAGCACAAACCTTGGGGATCACATTAAACAGTGGGCCTTAGAGGTTTACGATAATCGCGAATTGCACAGCAGCGAGCCAATTGCGACCCTGGAAGGCGAGCAGTTTATTGCGGGACAACCGGTAATTTGGGATCCGTCGGTACTGAACGACTCGCAACGTCAGACGCTAGATAGCTTTGCCTTGCGCTTTGTTATGACCGATCGTGCGGGCACTCGTTACGAGACCATCAAGCAACACGTTGACGTGTACCACGCGGATTCGGTTGACTTGGACGAAGAGCTGTTCCGCGATGACCAAACCTGGTTTGAAGATTTGGCGGATGAGGATCACCTTGTTGCGACCGACCATAACCTACCGGGCGCCTTAGTGACCCTGCACGGTGTGGGCCTGCCGCAAGGTGGTACCTTGGCTATTGGTCCGCATCGCTTCCCCGTTGGGCCGTCTGGTCAGTTGAATGTGCCTCTGTACCACCCACCCGGTGATTACACCTTGGGTGTGTCGGTATTTGATGCAGGCGACCAGTGGCTGGGTTCTCAGCAGCTGCCCGTTAGCATTAAAGGCGATTACTTCTTTATGGTGGGTCTCATGGAGATTACCGCGGGCAAGCAAGACGTCAGCGGCAACATCGAGCTATTGCAAAACGATTACCACCACGTTGGTAGCGTGTACATGGATGGTCGTATTGCCTACTTCTTAAAAGGGCAGATCTTAGGTAAGTACTTATTGACTGCACAGTTAGATACTGAAGAACAAGAGTTAGAGAACTTGTTCGACGATTTGAATCGCGCACGCCCAGAAAAGTTGTTCAAGCGTATCGATCCAGATCGTTACTACCCTGTGTACGGCGATGACTCGAAGATTGTTCGCGATGTCGATACCCAGGGTAAATTCTACGTGCGTTTGGATTGGGACCGCTCGAGCGCCTTGTGGGGTAACTACAATACCTCGTTCACGGGGACAGAGCTTAGCAATTACAACCGTTCAATGTATGGCCTAAAAGTGGATTATCGCAGCCAAGAGCAAACGGTTTTGGGCGATGATAAAACCACTGTGAAGCTGTTTACCTCTGAACCCGCTACTCGCGCAGCGCGTGATGAGCTGATCGGCACCGGTGGTTCGTTGTACTACCTAAATCACGCTGATGTGGTGCTTGGCAGTGCTAAGGTCATGGTAGAAGTTCGCGATCGCACCAGCGACCGTGTTCGAGAGCAAGTTGCCTTGATCGAAGGTCAGGACTACGAAATCGACGAGTATCAGGGTCGCATCATTTTGACTCGGCCCTTACGCAGCACTGCGGGGCTGTCGGTCTTATCGATTATTCGCGATACACCGCTTGCGGGCGATGATGTGGTGCTCGTGGTCGACTACGAATACGTGCCTGAAATCGGCTTTGTGGGTGATGACATGACAGCCGGTATCCGCGCCAAACAATGGTTTGGTGACCATGTTGCCGTGGGCATCACTAGCGTCGATGAAGAGATGTCGGGTGGTACCTACTCGATTCGTGGCGCAGATTTAACCCTAAAAGCGACTAAAGGAACGTACCTGACGGTTGAAACCAGCGAGACCGATGCAACTCAAGCCATTGATAGCGCTATGTCGTTAAACGGCGGTTTAGACTTTGAGTCACAGGCAAACCCAGCGGCCTCTAGCGGCGGTAATGCTTTGGCAGTGAATGCCCGTATCGACCTGCAGGATGTTGGAGCGGAACGCGGCTACATCGGTTTGTGGTTCCGTGACCAGGATGCAGGCTTCAACTCAATGCAGTTTAGCAACACCAGTGGTGCTGATCGGGTTAGTATGGGTATTGAGGGCTTTGTCGGTGTGACAGATGCTAT
>JALRFH010000175.1 GCA_023253715.1 Halieaceae bacterium | reverse complement strand
AACGCAACCGCTTGTCCACCAAATACCTCTGCGCAAACTCGAGTCAGAGCCGCGGTCAGAGTCGTTTTACCATTGTCTACGTGACCAATTGTACCCACGTTTACGTGAGGCTTACTACGCTCAAACTTTTCCTTTGCCATTACGACAGTCTCCTAAATCTTGCACCAGCGCTGCTAGCTACGTTTGACGGCCTAAACCGTCTGTTAAAACAACGCTGGCACAGCCACCGTTGCGTTCTATCGGAAGTGGAGCTCATAACCGGATTTGAACCGGTGACCTCTTCCTTACCAAGGAAGTGCTCTACCTACTGAGCTATATGAGCCTATAACTTCCTATTCTTTTGGAGCGGGTAGCGGGAATCGAACCCGCATCATCAGCTTGGAAGGCTGAGGTTCTACCATTGAACTATACCCGCACTACCGTTTCCTGTTGCAGCAAAGCTTTTCGCCTTTCTGCAACCAATCCCCGCGGTCACCGAAGCAACGGCAGGGTGTATTCAAATTTACCAAGCCAAGGGCAAAACAAATTTGGTTTTAGTGCACTCAGACCCTTTGGGCGAAGCCACACTTCACTCACTGTCTTGCTCCACCGCAAAGCGCAACAAAACAGCACTAACTTGGTGGAGGGGGGTGGATTACTCGAGCCTTCGGCTCTCGCCCTTCGGGTCGCCGCAAGCGGCGCTCCTTCGCAACCACTTCAGTGGTTGCTCGGTCGAACCAGGTGGTTCGAACACACACTAACCTTCCACTCACTGTTCAGTTCCACCATAAAGCGGTACAGAACAACTTTAACTTGGTGGAGGGGGGTGGATTCGAACCACCGAAGCTTTCGCGTCAGATTTACAGTCTGATCCCTTTGGCCACTCGGGAACCCCTCCGAAAGGCGGCACATTTTCCAGACGACGAAGGTGTTTGTCAACCAAAAAAGTCTGAAAAAAGTTTATCAAGAAAGATTGCATCATCTGGCCTGTTTGCCTATCATTGCGATCCGCATTCGCTGGCGTAGCTCAGTAGGTAGAGCAGCTGATTTGTAATCAGCCGGTCGGGGGTTCGATTCCTCTCGCCAGCTCCATTTTACCGGCCTTTCGAGGCAACCAAAAACAAGCTCATTCCAAGTCGAAACTCGGCACGGGGCAGTCCATGACCGCCGCCACGGCGTAAATTAGCTCGGTCTCCAAAGGCGAAACATCATCATCGCAACGGGCAGCGATCGACATCGCCTTTAAAACTCGCGGCTTGAGTAAGGGAAAAAGCAAGCCCAAATCGTCAACCGCTTTGGAAAAATCCGCGACCGAGCAATCCCTAAGCGGCAGCAGGCGAGCATCTCGCAGGCGCAGATCTTCAACCGCCGCCACGAACACCAACTCTGGATCCCCGCGGGTCATATGCGCCAGCAAGGACAAGACGCAGACAATCTGTTTGCAGACCTGCTGCAAGTGTCGATACTTTGGCGATTTTGAGGCGGACCTTACAAATTCCGGTTCGACGTAGTGCAGCATCAAATGGAACAGCACCCACTCAGTGAGATCGATCACATTATCCGCGCGGATCAGTGCTTTCAGTAAGAGCTTATAATTTTGGTACTGCGGGTACGATAATTGGCGGAGCGCAGCACAGGCCAACTCGACCATCGCCAACCTTTGGTTCGATGGTGTTGCGCTGATACGCTGTTCAAGCTTCAGCAATTCAGACATCAAACCGTCAAGCTTGGAGGACTGAATCAGCTCAAACTGCCTTGTTCGCACCTCGGCCTTATCACTCACAAACAAAGCTGTTATCGCTGCGCAGGCAACCAGAGGCTCAGATAAAACAGCGCGATAATCCAGCTCCCCACCTTGCCCTGCACCATCCTCTTGGCCATTATTTGGCGCAGGAACCACAAGGTTTGACACGCCATCGGCCGATAAGAACGCAAAGCTTGAACCCGCCAATATGGCGGCTGCCGCTATGCGCGCCTTCTCTGGTGTATCGACACCCGTCGCCGGTTGTCCATAATGGATCATCGGCCGCTCCAGGTACTTCCCATCCCACCCTGGGGTCAACCTTCGAATTCGCTCCTCGAGCGGTGGATGAGTCGAGACCCAAGCCCAAAACGAGGGCTTAATGGTGCCAAAAAACGCGTGTGCGAATTCACCCGCCCCTGGCAACTGCACATGCGTTGAGGGCACATAACCACCAATCACTTTTAGAGCATCCGCGACGGTACCCGCGTCTCGAGTAAATTGCACGGCGTTAGCATCCGCATGAAACTCTCTTTGACGCGATATCGCTGCCTGTATCAGGCGAGCGACAACCACCCCTACCGAACCGATTAACCACAATCCAAGACCCATAAATGGCAGAGCGCTGCGCTCTTTTGACCGATGCGAACGGCGCCCTGACCACATCAACAGACGACCGATATCACCAATAAAAGTGATACCCTTTAGAGTCGCTGCCAATCGGATATTAAGCCGCATGTCACCCTCTAATATATGACTGAACTCATGCCCAACAACCGCCTGAAGCTCGTCGCGTTGAAGGTGATCTAACAAGCCTTCAGTCACGCAAATAATCGCGTCACGCGGCGCAATACCTGCAGCAAAGGCATTCATGCCTCTCTCATTTGGCAATAGATACACACCGGGCACCGGCATATTCGCAGCCAGTGCAATTTCAGCCACAACGTTTTGATATTGGCGCAATTTAGGCTCATCGGTATTTGGCGGGACTCGGACACCGCCTATCATTTCCGCCACCGCCGCGCCGCCAGCAGACAACTGCGTCCAGCGCAGCAAAATAACAATGCCAATGAGACTGACCATCGCACCGCTGACCCACAAAAATTGACGCGAAACAAAGTAGTCAAGCCAGCTACCCGCTCCTGCGGGAGATCCCATAAATACAAAGACCGACACAAATAGGTTGGCAGCGAGCACAAGACCAAGGCTCGCGACAACAAACAACACAATCAATAGCCTGGTATTGCGTCGTGCCCGATCTTGACCTTTGAAAAAGTCCATGGATTTTAAAAGCTAACCTTGGGCGCCTCTTGAATAGCGGCTGAGTCGGCAAACACCAGAAGCTCTGCATCAGCACTATGACCAAACCTTGCCGCAACCAAAATGGCGGGAAACGCTTGGCGGTAGGTATTGTAGGAAAGCACACTGTCGTTATAGCCCTGACGAGCAAAGGCCACACGATTTTCCGTGCTGGTTAGCTCTTCGGTCAGCTGTTGCATATTAGCTGATGCCTTAAGGTCGGGATAAGCCTCCATTGTCACGGTCAGCTTACCTAGAGCCGACTGTAGCACCGACTCAGCATCCGCCAGAGTCGCGACACTTCCTCCTGACTTCAAGGCTGAGAGTGCGGCCGTGGCTTCATTGCGCGCGGCCACCACGGCTTCCAAGGTCGAGCTCTCGTGCGCCATGTACGCTCGAGCTGTTTCGACGAGATTCGGGATTAAATCGTGCCGCCGCTTGAGCTGCACTTCGATTTGGGCGAAAGCATTTTTATAGCGATTTTTGAGCGCAACCAAGTTGTTGTACGTCGCGACTAGCCAGATAACAATGACCGTCAGCGTTAGCGGAATTAATATCGTAAGCCAGTCCATACTGCTACTCCTTATGGGCACTCCCACAGTGTACCTGATTCCGAATAACAACCAAGCAAAGTCATCAATTATGCGCACAAGCTTGCACAGTTTGGGCCTTTTGAGGCACCATGTCAGCCAGGCATGAGGCCGACACAACACACCGCATTATCGTTAACAAGGAGGTTACGATGCAGCGTTTATCTTTGAGTGTGCGCGACACCCTGCGTAGCACTGCACCCATTATCCGCCCACCCCGCATCAAACGTAATTACGATTCGAGTAACACCACGCACGCCGTGCTCAGAACACTGTTAAACAATGATTTGGGTTGTTGCAATGCGAACTATGTCGCGCGATCACTCGGGATCAGCGCCAGCACGTTGCGCCGTCGCTTAAAGGAGGACAACACCAGCTTTTCTCATTTGAGCGATCGTGTCAGACAGTATCGGTGCGAACAAATACTCACCAAAAAGTGGCTGCCCGGAAAATGCCTAGCCTCGGAGCTAGGCTACACTGAGACCAACTCCTTTTACCGCGCCTTTCGCCGTTGGACAGGCCTTGCCTATCGAGATTACAAAAAACGGCTGCATTAAGAATGTATCCGGGCCTTAATCAATATAGACGACTTGATTTCGGCCCCGCTCTTTACCCCGATAGAGGGCGCGGTCAGCTCGGCTCAAGACGGACTCAAAGGTGTCATCGGCGCGGTAGTAGGTCACGCCGATGGTGGTAGTAACGTTGACGTAAAGCGCAGTCTCGGAATCGGCATCACAATAGAAGGGCCGCGACGCAATCCACGCGTGCAACTGGTCTATCCTTTCTCGCGAGGCTTTGCGGTCAATCCCTTCCAGTACCAAGATAAATTCCTCTCCACCCCAGCGCCCCACTAAGTCGTGCGAGCGACAAAATGCGCGCAGCCGCTCTGCGAACTCGCCCAATACCTGATCCCCGATATGGTGCCCGTGCTGATCGTTGAGTGTTTTGAAATGATCGATGTCGAGCAAGGCGATAACCGCTGGTTTGTTGACATCGGTCGGCCGAGCCAAAAGTGATCTTGCTTTATCTTCTAAGCCTCGGCGATTATCCAACTGTGTCAACGTATCGCGCTCAGACAAAGAGCGCAATTTGCCATTAATGTCTTCAAGTTCCGCTAACTTAACGGCCACCGCAGCCTCGAGAATATCAACCTGAGCCCCGAACCGGTTCGCAATCAAGACAGCCATGGTTGCCGCTAACACTAAAAATCCATAGGGATACAGAATGGCCCAGCTGCTATGGTAAGAGAATAGTTCACGCACCATGTCGTGCCAGCCGAGCAACAAAAACACACACACGGCCAGCGTAACAACGCGAGCCTCAGCAAAGCCGGCGCGCAGTTTTTGCCATAACAACATGGCGACTGCCGGGACCGTTGCCGAAAAAACCAACCAAAAGACATCCCTTGCGCCAAGCAATAGCGGTAATGAAGGTTGCAATACAAACACCAGGGCGCCCGCGAGCGTAATTAGGTGATAAACCCCAAGCCACCGGGGAAAAGGCTCAAGCATCAAACTCCACAACAAGCGCTGCCCACCCAGTACCAAGGCTGTAAATGCGACGAACAGCAAGCGTTCCGAAACCCCCACCGACCAACCCACTAATTCGCGCCAGTCGTGAAATACAAAAGTAAAAGCGCTGGTACTCAATGTCACAACGCCAAACCAAAAATAATCGCGCAGAGCCTTGGACCGACGATACAAGTAAAACGCAAAGACCGAAAACAACAATAACACCGCAGATATGAAGAGTGCGGGCAGCTTGCTACTTCGCAGTTCGCGTTTCAGATCGACAAAATCACCCAAAATCTGTGAGTGCTGAAAAAAGCGCTCGCCCTGATCGCTCAGGCGCAAGTTCTTGCCCCAGACCCTAATTGCAATGAGCAAACGCCCATCCGTAGTCAGCGCTTCCGCTGGAATTTGCCAAACCCTTGTTTTGCGAAAGTCAGGAATTAATTGGTCGTTAATTTGACCGATCGCACCCAACTTAATACCGCCGACATACACCTCTGCCGCCTGCCTGACAGGCCCAATCCTTAACCCTAGGCGCGCCGCTCGAGCGTAATCCACGGGCACGTCAAACTGCACTTCTTTGCGCAGCCATACAATGTGACCACTGGCGGGATAGCCCGACTCTGGCCATTTATCGGTTAAATTTCTCAGCGGCCAGGTTGAGTGGTCGTAATCAAGGTCAGCATAGCGATCATCATCTTGGGGCATAAACGCCCATCCCTGGTTAACACTCAGACCATCCTCTAACACCGACTGCAGGGGCATAGAATGCGCCTGACCAATCAGCACTAGCCACAACAAAAGTGCCAGACGAATCATCCCAACGATCCCTTAGCTGCAGTGGGTCGCTCAGACACGACTTGGCACCGACCTCGGGTTTTCCCGTCGTATAAAGCAACATCCGCTCGAGCAATAAGACTCTCGAGTGAGTCACTCGCGCGCCACTGAGCTACACCAAAGGTCATGGTCAAGCCCAAACGAATATCATCGACTCGAAAAATCTGCGATGGCAACGAATCACACAAACGTTGCGCCAGAGTCTGTGCGCCCGACAAACTTAACTCAGGTAACACTAGAATAAACTCTTCCCCACCCCAACGCCCCAAGATATCAACATCGCGGACGTTCAAGGTTAAATGTTGCGCCAGGTGCTGTAACACGCGATCACCTACGGTGTGACCGTAGCGGTCGTTAATTCGCTTAAAATGGTCCACGTCGCAAAGAATCAGACTCAAGGTTGAGCCCTGAGCTTGTGCTCGCGCGATCAGTGCTTCAGCCGACTCCTGAAAACCTCGACGGTTGAGCAACTGTGTCAATACATCCTCTCGAGCGTAACGCGCGAGGCGCGTATTGGCATCGCGTAATTCCTGCGTGCGCCCTGTGACTAGACCGCCTAAATTATCTAACACAGCAGCGTACTGACGACTGAGCAAAACCCCCATGCACACGACCAAAGACACGAACCCATACATCGACCACATATTCCCTGGCCCCACCTTTAGCACCACCGCCGCGAATAAATCGTGCACCGACGTCGTGATGAAAACCAGACTGCCAAGAATGAATACCACGGCGCGATCATCACCTTGTCGCCAAACACGGTAAACGGTTCGGACATATTGATAAACCAAGACTGCAGCGAATACTCGAAACACATCAATCGCGGCGAAGTTAATCTCTAGACCGGGAATCACGCCAATGGCGGCACCCAATACCGCGCAGGCAGCTGTTAACGCGCGTGTAAGAGGTGTCAGCTCCACCTCCAATATCGACCACACGGTGTGCACTAACAAAGGGGCGATAAAACACACCGAGGCGTACTCGATTTTCTCATAAGCCACGAAATCCAAAGGGACTACAAAGCGTAAATCCGACAATGAATAACAATAGACCGCCAGTGTGCTTGAGAGCAGCGCAAACCAAAAATATGACCTCAGACTCGCACTGCGACTGTAAATATAAAAAGAAAACACAGCACTAAGTAAAAACAGGGACGCTAAAAACAAAGGCGCCAGCGCGGTGCGAAAATCGGCCGATGTCAGAGTAAAGTAATCACCTAACCACAAGGTATCGCCATAGACCCCTCCGCCCCAGCGTGAGGTCACCGCCTTGGGTCCACCCCAAACCCGCAAAGCCAAGACCAGCCTCCCCTCTTTGCTGATCGATTCGGGTGGCACACGCACCACGATATCACGATCCCAATCAGGTGACGCGTTCGGGGGCATACCGCCGCGAACACCCACTAACTGCCCGCCAGCGTAGAGTTCAAAAGCGCTATAAACACGACCTATTTTTAGCCCTAAATTACCCATAAATTGGGGATTAACACGTGCTTGGCGACCAAAGTCCACCGCCAGTCTATACCACGCAATCTGATTGGATTCGGGGTACCCACCGGTCGGCCAAGGGGCGTTAAGAGGCACTCGCTCCCAGCCCGCATCGTCGAAATTTGGTTCAGCGTAATGCGCCGAATCACCAACTCGCCGAGACCAGTCTCGGTCAATGACAATCGGCTCGCTCAGCTGCGAAACACTAAGACGAAGCTCATTAGACTGAGCGTAACCGTTTGGAACAGGCGCAACGAATACGCACAGCAATGTGAACACCGCGAAACATAACCGTGATATTGCGATACGCAAAATTAGCAAGATGCAATTACCCTATTTTTTATAAGACAATTTGTGAAGTCTAGTAACTTGCGCGGTAGAGGTAAACCCGAGTTGTGATCTAGCTCTCATTAAGACGCGTAAGGTTGAAAAAAACGACGAAAAATCCGACCCAAAGCAGCAACAGAGAACGAAAATCATTTACAATCACTGTTCACGTATCAGTCACACACTAGGAGCACGATATGACAATTCAAGTTGGGGATTCGATTCCTGCCTGCACGTTGAAGACAATGGGCGCTGAAGGCCCAATCAACATCACCACGGGTGAAATTTTCGACGGCAAAAAAGTCGTTTTATTTGCGGTACCCGGCGCGTTCACCCCTGGCTGTAGCATGACCCACCTACCCGGCTACGTGGTTAATGCCGATAAAATCAAAGCGGCTGGTGTAGACACCATCGTCTGCATGGCAGTGAATGACGCATTTGTGATGGGCGCCTGGGGCCAAGCACAAAATGCCGAAGAAATTTTGATGTTGGCTGATGGCAACGGCGAACTCACCAGCGCCTTGGGCCTTGAACTGGACGGTTCAGGTTTTGGCTTGGGCAAGAGAAGTCAGCGCTTCGCTATGATCGTAGAAGACGGTAAAGTTACGCAACTGAATGTAGAGCCTGGACCGGGTGTCGATGTCAGCTCTGCCGAGACCATCATGCAGTCTCTGTAAGTATCAATAGAGCGATGCTCCGCATCGCTCTTTCTTTACGCCAGCACGATAAAACACACCACGCTGATTACACCAGCCGCCAACAGATTCATTTTAAACCCTTCGACCGCCATATCTTTTACTCTCAACCGACCACTTCCAAATACGACCGAATTTGGGGCCGTTGCCACGGGCAACATGAAAGCGCAACTCGCACTCATTGCAGCAGGCACCATCACCAATTCTGGGGCGATACCAGCCGATATTGCGGTCGCGGCTAAGATTGGCATCAGCAGCGTCGTGCTAGCGGTATTCGAGGTGGTTTCCGTCGTAAAAGTCACGATTAAACAAATCGACAAAATCAACCAATAGGTCGGCATTACCGTTAGCTGCACCAGTGACTGACCAATCGCATCGCTCAAGCCCGAGCTCACAAAACCCTGAGCCAAGCATATGCCTCCGGCAAACAGCAGCAGCACCCCCCACGGAATAGTGACCGCGCGCTCCCAAGTCAACAACCTGCCGCCTCTGCCGTCACTAATCATTGCCATAACGACAACCGCTAACAAGGCTACCGATGCATCATTGGCATTGGGAAACCCGAACCAATGACTCCAACCACCAAAGGGCTCACCACGTGTAATCCAGGCTAAAGCTGTTAACCCAAACACCCAAAGCACACGCTTTTCAGCGACATGCCAATCACCCACTCTGGGTAATTCGACCTCGATCGCTTCGGTAAAACGTCGCGACAGAACCCAAGCCATCAAAGGAATCAATATCACAACCACAGGCACACCCCAGGACATCCAGCGACTGAATGAAACGCTCTGCCCCACCGTATTCTCATAGACCTGCATAAACACCAAATTTGGCGGCGTACCAATAGGCGTACCCAAACCACCGACACTCGCACCATAGGCTAGGCCCAACAACAATGGTATGGCGAGCTTATCGGGCTGCCGGGCGGCCTCAATAATCGCCAAAGCCACGGGTAACAGCATTAAAGTTGTTGCGGTGTTCGATATCCACATACTCAAGACGGAGGCCGACAGCATAAAACCCAGCACCAATCTCGGGCCACTGTGGGTGCCGACGACACGAATCATCCACAACGCCATGCGACGGTGAGCCCCGCTGTGCTCCAAGGACTTTGAGAGTAAGAATCCGCCCAACAACAACAGTATCAGAGGCGAACCATAGGCCTGCCCCACTTGGGCAGGGGTCAACACATCAAATAACGGCAGTATCGCCAGCGGAAGCAGTGATGTTATGGGTATTGGTACCGCTTCCGATATCCACCAAACCACGCACAGACAAGCCAAAGCCGCCACCAAAGCCATATCTTGGTGACCACCACTCGCAGAAATCAAACCGTAGACGCCGGCGCTTAAGCAAGGCCCCCACCACAAACTTCCGATCAATTTCATTCATTGACCTTTGCGACGGCAATTCTGCCGCCTTTGAAGGAACCCATCACTACGACATTACCGACTTGCTGAGCCACCGTTGCGGCACCGAATTCACTGCCGTCATGGACAAATACATCAGCCACCGTACCGGCGGCCGGATCGTATTCCACAATAGCAAAAGGCACTCTCAGATTCGTCTCTGGGGGCATCTCGAGTGCCTCGACCATATCCAATTTCCCCGCTCGGTGCGAAGCGATTCGAATCTTGCCATCTTCACCCCAACTCAGATTATCGCCATTCAAGACCTTAGCTGAGCCGAGTTCTTCCCCATCTAAGGTAAAGGTTTTAACCAAGCCATCAATATACATGTTGACGTGAAAACGACTGCCATCCGGCTCAGCAATCACACCATTGGGGTAGCGACCTTGGGTATTAGGCACCCTGCTCCATCCTTCGGATTGGCTCCAGCGCCTAATGTGCCCAGTGTTGAAACCCACCAAGGCTTTCGCTATCGACCACAGCTCATTTCCGACAAAGGGTGTGGAACTTAAAAAACCGCCGTCGGGCAATGCGGCTACATCGTTTAGACTCTCATTCCCTGGAGCCAGTGCGCACCCTCGCCACACTAAACCCTCAGGCGTCGCTTGTGGATTGGTACGAACTTCGAAAAATTCCACGGATTCACGCAAGCCGTGATTCACGACCAACAGTTGCCAAACGCCATCGGCGCGCTGCGACAGGTCAATACCATGAAAGGTCATTTGCTCGGGGTATTGCGTACAATCTGCGCTGCCCCAATTGGGGCGACCGACCTCCGCGAGCGCTGGATAAAGCTCGACGGCCGGGGCATTCAAATCATCCACCGCAAGTCGCAAAAGTCGACCGCCCAAAATCATCTCGCCAACAAGAAGCGATTGACTATCACCCGCAAGCTCAATATCTTCTGGGGCCGTAAACCCACAGACAGTGCGAAGTGTGGCTGCTTCACCACACACATCCGCTGCATGTAAGGTTTGACTTAGCAAACCCAAGAAAGTTACCAGGAGTATTTTTATCATTGTCATTTCCATCGTGTTTCGCTTGGTCTATCCTGTCCAAACCCATTTCATAAGTAAAGGTTTGAGCGCGTAAAAAACGCGTCCAAGGTCGTCCATGCTCACTGATCAATTCCAGCGAACCATCTCGTATTTGCGCTTATCGGTGACTGATCGCTGTGACTTTCGCTGCGTGTACTGCATGGCCGAGGATATGACTTTTTTGCCGCGCAAAGACATCCTCAGCTTGGAAGAATTGGGCGAAATCGGTGCCGCCTTTGTCGAACTGGGCGGAAAAAAAATTCGTCTAACCGGCGGAGAACCTTTGATTCGCAAAGACCTTGCCACCCTAGCGAGAGCACTCGGTGCTCTTGATGGTCTGGAACACCTCGCCATTACCACCAATGGGTCGCAACTGGCATCGTGTGCCGATGCACTCGCCGCAGCAGGCGTCAGGTCGCTGAATATTAGCCTCGACAGCTTAGATCCCATCAAATTCAAATCAATCACTCGTACCGGCGACCTCACCAAGGTGTTAGCTGGCATCAATGCGGCACAAGCAGCTGGCATTGAAAACATCCGCCTTAACTCCGTGATATTGCAGAACTACAACCTGCAGGACGTCGAAGAACTTATCGAATTCGCAATCGCGAAGCGTCTCGATATCGCGTTTATCGAAGAGATGCCCTTAGGCTCAATGCCAAATAGTCAACGCGAAGAGCGCTGGCTATCGAATGAAACGCTCATGCAAGAGCTCGAATCACGCTATCGCTTCCAGCGCCCCGACGCACTAGAAGACACTGCAGGTCCTGCTCGCTACCAAAAAATTGTCAACACCGACACCCGCATCGGTTTCATTTCACCTCACAGTAACAACTTTTGCTCGAGCTGTAATCGCATCAGAGTGACCGTTGAAGGCCGTTTACTCTTGTGTTTGGGTAACGAGCACTCGCTCGATTTAAGGGCTATACTGCGTCGACCCAATTATTCAAGAGACACACTAAAAACAGCGATTATTGATGCCTTGAGCCTCAAGCCCGAACGCCATCATTTTTACGACCCTGAGCATCCTCAAATTCTCAGGTTTATGAGCGCCACCGGCGGCTGATCGGACGCAATCGCACGACAAGGACGAAACATGAGCAGCACTCTGAGCAGTATCGACTCTATCATCAGCGCTTTTGCCGAACAGGGCTACATTTGCAGCGAAAAAATTGCGACCGCGGTATTTTTGGCCAATGCCCTAGAAAAACCGGTTCTAATCGAAGGACCTCCGGGCGTCGGAAAAACCGAACTCGCCAACACGATGGCCATGATCACCGGACAGGAGTTGATCCGATTGCAATGCTACGAGGGGCTTGATGAAGCCAAGGCTTTGTACGAGTGGAAGTACGGGAAACAGTTACTTTATACACAAATTCTGAAAGAGAAACTGGGGGAGTTGCTGGAGGGAACCCAGGGTCTTGATGGCGCAATGGAACGACTACATAGCCTTGGCGACGTCTTCTACTCCAACAATTTTATCGAGCCCAGGCCATTACTGAAAGCGCTAACTGCAGCGGAAGGTGCGGTTCTGCTGATTGACGAAATCGACAAAGCGGATCAAGAGTTCGAATCCCTATTACTGGAAGTGCTCGGACATTACCAAACGTCCATTCCTGAGCTCGGCACGATCAAAGCCGAGGTACCACCCAGGGTGTTTTTGACCAGCAATAATACGCGTGACTTGTCAGATGCTCTGAAGCGTCGCTGCCTGCACTTGTATATCCCCTACCCTGATGAACGTCTCGAACAAAAAATCATTGCTTCACGTCTACCCGAAATCGATCCCGAGCTCAACCGACAACTGGTCTCCTTTGTGCATGGATTACGTGCCATGGAGTTAAAAAAAGCACCCGCTATCTCAGAGACAATCGACTGGGCACGCAGCCTTATATTACTTAAAGCCAATGCGCTGGATCGGCAACTGGTACGCGACACACTCAATGTGCTGCTCAAATTCGAACACGACATTGAAGCCGCCACCGAGCAACTCAGCGATCTGCTAAAACCCACACTGACAAGTGCATCTCGAGCCCTCAACTGATGCAGGCCGAACTGCTACGCTTTATGCAACTAGCACGGCAACAAGGGGTTAGGATTTCGCCGGCCGAAAGCATGGACGCCCTAAAAGCCGCTCAGATTGCGGGGCTGGAATCGCCGAGCTTACTGCGTGAATCCATGGCTATGACCTTGGCCAAAACGCAGGAAGAGGAGGCGATTTGCAAGGCCTGCTTCGATCAATTTTTTTTGCGGCAGACACCTGAAGAGCAGCACGAAGACGCCGCTACCCCACCCAAAGCAGAAGCCGAGCCAGACCATCGGCAAGAGCTTGCACAAGCACTCGCCAACGATCAGCAGACCCAAGAAATTTTGGCGCAAAGCGATTTTGTGCAAGCCCTGCTCAAACAAGATCAAGCTGAAATCGACGCTCAAATGGCAGAAGCCTTGGGGTCTTTACCCTTGCAACAATTATCGTTCTTTACTCAAAAAGGACTCTTCACCCGCCGCCTTCTCGATGCCCTAGGCGAAGCACCCATTCGCCAAACACTTGCGGCCATGGCGCAGGACTCACCTGCGCGCCAAGCCCTCCTATCAGTACAAGAGACCATGCAAGCACAAGCCAAGCAGGCCATCGAACGCGCATTTGAGCTCAACGCCGCGGGACAGCACGATCAACTCATGGCCGAGTTACTCCGCAAAACCAAACTCAGCGCGGTGGAGCGCCGTCACGCCGATCGCCTGCAAGGACTCATCCAAAAGCTAGCACGTAAGTTGACTCAAAGGCATCGCAAACGTCCCAAGCACACCCGCAGAGGACAATTACATATGATCAAAACGCTGCGCCGCGGTATCGCTCATGACGGTGTTATGTTTGATACATTTTGGCGCCGCACAGAAAAACGCAAACCACAAATCATGGCGGTGTGCGATGTCAGCGGCTCAGTGTCAGCCTATGCCAAATTTCTGTTGATGCTTTTATATTATTTGCAAGACGTACTGCCAAGAACACGCTCGTTCGCCTTTGCTCACGACCTCGGTGAAATTACCACACTGTTCCAGCAACACCCGGTAGAAAAAGCCATTGAGATCGCTAACTGGCGCTACGGAGGCGCGACTGATTACGGTTCAAGCTTAGATAAATTCTGGGAAATCGCTGCACAAGACATTACCAAGCAAACCACAATCATCCTACTCGGTGACGCCCGTAACAACTACGGTGATCACCGATTTGAGCGGCTACTTGAAATCAGTGAAAGGTGCCGGCGCATCATTTGGTTAAATCCTGAAGGCAAAAACCAGTGGGGAACTGGTGATTCAGAAATGCTGCGCTATCAACGCGTTTGTCAGGTAGCACACGAGTGCAATACCCTAGGGCAACTAGAGACCATCGTTGACCAGCTTATGACACTGACTCGTTGACCAAAATCCACGGACTCGGCAACTCACCCCGTCGCAAGTAGACTCAAAACTCGTCATCATCGAGTGACAAGCCAAGGTCGTCTTCGTCGTCAGCACCACCAGCGGCACTACCAGCAAACTTGATTTTCAATCGAACGTTATTGGCAGAGTCCGCGTTACGCAATGCTTCTTCTTCGCTGATCAAACCCTCTCGGTACAATTCAAAACAAGCTTGGTCAAAGGTTTTCATACCGAGGTTTTCAGATTTTTCCATGACCTCTTTCAAGCCATCAAATTGGCCGCGCAAAATAATGTCCGAAACCAAGGGGGTACCCAGCAGCACTTCGATGGCTGCCACACGCTTGCTGTCGACGGTAGGAATTAGTCTTTGCGATACAAACGCCTGCAAATTTTGGGACAAATCCATTAACAGCTGGGGGCGGCGATCTTCAGGAAAAAAGTTCACAATACGATCCAGCGCTTGGTTAGCATTATTGGCATGCAAGGTAGATAAACACAGGTGTCCCGTTTCAGCGAAAGCCAACGCATGCTCCATGGTTTCTCGATCGCGAATCTCTCCGATCAAAATCACGTCTGGCGCTTGACGTAGCGTATTTTTCAGAGCGTTATGCCAACTCCGCGTATCGACCCCCACCTCACGTTGATTGACGATACACTTTTTGTGCCGATGGACGTATTCCACCGGATCTTCAACGGTCACAATATGGCCATTAGAATTGCTATTGCGATAATCAATCAAGGCCGCCAGCGATGTTGATTTACCGGACCCCGTTCCACCGACGAACAAAACCAGTCCGCGCTTGCGCATAATTACATCGAGCATGATCTCAGGCAATCTCAGATCTTGCCAGTTGGGTATTTCAGCAACGATATTACGCGCCACGATACTGACTTCGGAACGCTGAATAAAAATATTGACCCGGAAACGTCCATAGCCAGAGATCGAGGTTGCTAAGTTCATCTCCAGTTCACGCTCAAAATCCGCAATCTGGGTGTCATCCATTAGCTCGTAGGCGATGTCGCGAATTTCACCCGGCTTTAGCACCTCATTGGCAATCGGTTTGAGTTTGCCTTGAAACTTGGCACAAGGCGGCGCGCCCGTACTTAAATACAGATCAGAGCCTTTATCCCGTGCTAATGTTTTTAACCATTCCTGTATGCGACTCATACGCTCGCCTCATTGTTGGAGTGCAATTCCGTCTCCAATTGCCGCGCCACGGCATTTGGAGATCCCGTCTGTCGACATACTTTAGCATACACCATCGGTATCACGTATAAAGTGATAATAGTTGCTACTGAAACGCCACACATGACGACGACCCCAATCACTGTCCGCGATTCGTGACCCGGCCCATTCGATAAAATTAGTGGAATAGCGCCAATGACCGTGGTCAAAGCCGTCATCACAATCGGGCGCAAGCGCGTAGCAGCACCACCGAGCACCGCCTCTTCGAACGCGAGTCCTTCATCTCGCAGTTGATTAATGAACTCCACCAACAAAATACCGTTTTTGGTGGCCAGCCCCACTAACATCACCATACCCACTTGCGAGTAGATGTTTAGAGTTTGATCAAACAACACCAAACCACCCAATCCGCCGATTAAGGCCAAGGGTACTGTAAGCAGTATAACGGCGGGGTGAACGAAGGACTCAAACTGTGCCGCCATCACAAGATAGACGATTAACAGCGCCAACGAGAAGGTAAAAATCACGTCGTAACCCGCTGTTTGATAGTCTAAAGACTCTCCCTTATAGGCGATACTGGCATGGTCCGGCAAGTCTGCTCGAACCACGCCACGAATGTCGTCAAGCGCTTCACCTAAGCTATACCCTGCAGCGAGATCGGCAGTTAAGGTAAAGGAACGAACACGGTTATGTCGGTTTAAACTGCCTGCATCGGCCTGCTCCGTGATCGAGACTATGTTGGCTAGGGGAACGAGCTCTCCGGTGCTGGCCGAGCGAACGTATAAGACATCCAGATCGGCGAGCGTTTGACGTTTGACGCGCTCCGCCTCGAGCAGAACATCGTACTCGCGTCCACCCATCAGAAACGTGGTAGCCCGACGCCCCCCCATCATTGTTTCGAGGGTGCGGCCAATATCGCGGATATTTACCCCAAGATCACCGGCGCGATCGCGATCTATACTGAGCCTAAGCTGTGGTTTCGTGGGTTTCAAATCCGTATTGATATTGATAATTCGAGGGTTTTCGGCAAGCTTCGCCAGCAAAACATCTTGCCAATCTGCGAGCTCTTCGTAGGAATTACCCCCAATAGCCACATTGACCGGTGAACCACTGCCACCCCCGAGTGACCGAGGGCCACTGATCCAAATACTGGCACCAGCAATGTCCGCGACTCGTGCTCGCGCGTCCATCAAAATATCCGCCGTGTCACGGCGCCCAGAGCCAAAGGGCGCCAAGACCATCAAAGCGAAGCCGTTATTAAAAGATTCGCCACCGCCCCAACCAGGTGCGCGAATCAGCAAGCGTTTGATATCCCCTTGATCAACCAAAGGCATCAATTTTTGCTCTACCTGCTCTAACACGCCTTTAGTATATTCAAACGAAGCGCCCTCGGCCGCGTTGACGCGCAGGTACAACATCCCTCGATCCTGGTTGGGCGCATACTCCTGCTCAACACTTTGATACAGGGCCACTACACCAAAAAACGAAACAACGATAATCGCCAAGGCCCAGAGCGGTTGATGCAGTAATGCCCGCAAAGAACGTTGATACGTCGTTTCCAGTCGCCCAGAAATACGGTCTACCCACTTAACTAGAGAAGACTCCGCTTCTGCCGATTTCAACACTTTGCTAGCAATCACTGGCGCAAGCGTGAGGGCAACAAAACTGGAAAAGCCCACGGCAATCGCCATCGTCACGGCAAATTCGCTGAATAAACGCCCAACGTCTCCCTCTAGAAATGTAATCGGTACGAACACAGCAACCAACACCAAGGTGGTCGCCACCACCGCAAACCCGACCTGACGAGCACCCAACAAACTGGCGACCAAGGGCGTTTCTCCCGAGGTTAATCGTCGATGAATATTCTCAAGCACAACAATACTGTCATCCACCACTAGGCCAATTGCCAGTACTAAGGCCAGCAAAGTGAGCAAATTAATACTGTAACCGAGTGCCAATAAGGCGGAAAAGGAGGCAATCAAAGAGATGGGCACGGTCAGCGCAGGGATCAACAAACTGCGCCAGTCACCCAAGAAAATAAAAATAACTAAGATCACTAAGGCCGCTGCCACCAACAAGGTAAAATACACTTCCGAGATGGCCTCTTCTACGAACACGCTGTCGTCGTAGCTGGCAATCAAACTTAAGCCCGGTGGCAGATCCTGATTGACCCGGTCAATTTCAGCTTGCACCAAGCGACTAATGGATAGCGCATTGGCGGTGCTCTGTTTAACAATGCCTAAGCCCACCATAGGCTCGCCATTGCCGCGAAAGAATCGTCGATCCTCCGCACTGCCGAGCTCAACCCGCGCAATATCGCCAAGGCGCAGCAAATAACCGTCGTCCGATCGGCGTATGACGAGCGCACGAAAGTCATCCTCAGTAAGATAACTACGCTCTATGCGGATAATAAAATCTTTCGATAGCGAGTTCAGAGTACCCGCTGGCAATTCGATATTCTGTGTTCGCAGGGCATTTTCGACATCAGTGACAGTGAGCTGGCGTGCCACCAATTCTTGCGGATCCAGCCAAACCCTCATGGCATAGATTTTACCCCCTGATATGCGTACTCGCGCCACCCCGTCCAACACCGAAAATCGATCCTCTAAATACCGGCGGGCATAATCGGTAAGCTCTAGCTGCGACATTTCAGGACCGACCAGATGTACCCAAAACACCACATCCTCGCCGCTTTCTTCCTTGCGGACCTCAGGTGGCTCCGCCTCTTGAGGAATGTTGTTTAGTACACTTGAAATCCGATCACGGACATCGTTGGCGGCATTATCAATATCGCGGCTCAGCTGAAACTCCAAACGGATCGAAGACCGGCCATCGTAACTTGACGACTCCATGACCTTGATCCCCTGCAGCCCCGCTAACCGGTCCTCGATCACTTCGGTAATGCGATTCTCTACCACCGCAGCCGATGCGCCCGGATAGTTGGTCGAGACGCTGACGATGGGGGATTCGATGTCGGGATATTCACGCAAAGGCAGCCGATCGAAAGACAACACACCAAAGGCAACCAACAAGGCACTCAGCACCAACGCAAAGACAGGGCGTTTTACCGATAGGTCTGACAGTAGCATAGTTTACTCCTTCGGCTGCACCTTGGCGGGACTCATACGCAACAGTCCAACACCATCAACAACGATGTGCTGCCCAGAGGTTAAACCGTCAGTGATTTCAACCAGCCCCGCCGACCGACCACCAATGCTGACCCGAGATTTGGTTGCGGTATCGGCACCCTCCAGCAACCAGACAAAATGCTCTTTGCCGCGTGACTCAATGGCTTCTTCTGGGATCACAATGGCTTCACGCGGATTGGCTTTTACCCGCGTATTCATGAGCATACCCGGTCGCAAGCGACCCTCGGGATTCGGCAACTCAGCCCGAACTTGAATCGAGCGGCTGATGGGATCCACCCGACTGTCGATCGCTGAGATACGCCCCGTGAAGCTGTCGGGAAATGCGGCCGAGCGGGCCGTCACTTGCTGCCCCACCGATAGTACACCCAGCTCCACGGCGGGCACGGCAAAAGTCAGGCGCATTCGCGCCACATCATCCAAGGTTGTCAGGCGCGTCGTTGGTGTAATCAAGGCCCCAGGGCTGACCTCTCGCAGGCCAAGTTGCCCTGAAAAAGGTGCGACAATGGTGCGGTCCTGAATCCTTGCTTGTACTTCTTCTAACTGAAATTCCAAAACTTGTACTTTGGTGGTAGCGCGATCCAAATCAGTCTGCGCGACTTGGTTTTTGGTCGCTAGATTAGACAGCCGCTCGACCTCTCGCTTGGCATCCACCAAGGACGCCGATAACTCAGAAAAACGCGCCTTTTCTGCGTCCTGCTTTTGGCGCGCCAAGACCTGACCCGCGTTGACACGATCTCCGTCTTCAAACAGCAACTCCGTCACGATTTGCGCGACAGAGGGGCGAATCTCGACCGACTCCCAAGCCTCGAGTGTGCCAACCGCAGCGACGCTATCGAAAAATTCAGAGCGCTGGACCTCGGCAATTGTCACCGGCGTCGATCGACCAGCGTATTGACGCCCTTCATCCGCAGACTCTGGCCCAGCCCAGAACCAAATCAACCCTAGGACACCGGCCAGTACCGGAAACCACTTCAACATAACACTCTCCAAACCGCCTGCGGCACCCCGCTTCGATACGCTATCCCAACTTCCGCAGATCACCGCAGGTGAGCACTGCAACAAGACCCGTCACCAGAATAAACAAAAAGGGCGTCACCGGAACATATACTTAATGTGCTCTAGCCTTTACACTGCGCGGCGACGATCACAATCAGCCTCTCCCTGAGTTTACACCAAAGAGGCGGAGATACACGCATGAAAAAACGCATTGCTGCCTTGCTGGACGCCCTTGCCCAAGATCCCGAAGCGACATCGCTATTGCGTTTCCAACGAGGCATTGAAAAAGAAGCGCTGCGCATCGACGCCAACGGGTTGTTGGCTCAAACACCACACCCAACAACCTTGGGGTCACCGCTGACGCACGCGTCGATTACCACAGACTACAGCGAGGCTTTACTCGAATTTATCACGCCAGTATCTGACTCCACGGAAGCAACCCTGCAGCAACTCCATGAGATTCATCGCTATGTTTACGATCAGTTGGGGGATGAGCTACTTTGGACAGCCAGCATGCCCTGCGCACTGACCGCGGACAGTGATATCCCGGTTGCCCAATATGGCTCTTCAAATTCGGCGCGCTTGAAAACCGTCTATCGCTACGGCTTGGGTCATCGCTACGGCCGCCGCATGCAAACCATTGCAGGAATCCACTACAACTTCTCCCTACCCGAGCGTTTTTGGCCTTGGTTACATGCCTACAGTAGCTCCGACCAAGATCTGAATAGCTTCCGCACCGAACGTTACTTAGGTCTAATCCGCAACTTCCAGCGCTGGTCGTGGCTGCTGGTTTATTTGTTTGGCGCCTCCCCTGCGGTTTGCTCAACCTTTTTACGTGGCCGCTCAGACCACGGCTTAGAACCTGTGGATGCCGAGCACAACAGCTACCACTTGCCATACGCCACATCGCTCAGAATGGGTGGGCTTGGGTATAACAGCGAGACGCAAAAGTCTCTGCAAATTTGCTACAACCAACTGGAGACTTACGTAGACACCCTGCGTGCAGCCATTGTGCAACCGCATGCAGCTTACAGCGCAATCCCGAAAATAATCGAGGGCGAGTATCAGCAACTCAGCGATTGTTTGTTACAAATCGAAAACGAGTTCTATAGCCCCATCCGACCCAAACGGGTGTCGCGAAGTGGCGAGCCTTCCTTGCACGCACTGGCGCTGGGGGGTATTGAGTACATCGAAGTACGCTGTATCGATTTGAACCCTTTTTTACCCACGGGTATCGACGCGCCGCAGATCCGCTTTTTAGATTTATTTTTATTGTACTGCTTACTCAAAGACAGTCCGCAGTGCACCTTCGACGAACAGAACCGTCTAGCGGAAAATTTCAGCCGAACGGTAAAGCAAGGGCGCGAGCCAGGCCTCTTACTCGATACCGGTAGCGAGTCATTGTCACTGCAACAATGGGGCCACAACATCATGGACGAACTCGAGGACTTCGCCGCGACACTCGATACCTTAATCGAACCGGGTTACGCCGACGCTTTATCCATCCAGCGACAAAAGTTGGTCAACCCTGAGCTAACACCCTCAGCGCAAGTCAGTCAGCGCGTGCAGCAAGGAAGTTTTTTCACCGCAGCGTTGAATCAGGCCAAAGCCACGAAAAGCGCCTTTTTAACTCAGGAACTTGAAACTACCGTGCGTGAAAAGTTCGAACACGAAGCGACTGCAAGTTTGCAAGAACAAGCAAAAATCGAAGCCGCGGATTCGATGTCATTCGAGCAATATTTGCACCATTTTTTGGACCAATATCGCCTTGAATCCTTGCACCCTAAGCAGAATTAATCGCTTGTAGGGCTCGCCTTAAGCCAAGCCACAACTCGGCCTCAGGGTCAGCGAAAGCGACAAAATGCGGGCTCATTAAACTGCTGTGCAGATTATAGCCCAAGGGCTCACCCGCCAAACTCAAGACAGCGCCCCCAGCGCCTTCAACCAATGCCTGCCCTGCGCCCGTGTCCCATTCACAGCAGGGTGAAAAACGCGGATAAAGATCCCCAATACCCTCTGCCAACTGACAAAACTTAAGCGCACTACCGCTATCCAAACGCCGCAAATCTGAGGTGACCCCTTTGATATAATCGAGCGTCGCCTGTAAGTATTTGTTGCGGTGTCGCGCCGCAGACAGCAAAGTCACACCCATGTCAGCACAGAGCGGCCGACACGCAATACTTCGCCGGGTCTCGAGCTGACCATCCAGCGCCAGCTTATAGGCACCATGGTGCAACCCTCCGAACCACACCGTGTTCGAGCAGGGGGCCGCGATAAAGCCAATCACAGGGCGGTGATCAATGATCAACGCAATATTGATCGTGAATTCGCCAGTGCGATTCAAAAATTCCCGAGTGCCATCTAGTGGATCCACCAACCAGTATTCCCGCCACTCTCGACGCGCTTTTTTTACCTTCACATCCGACTCCTCCGACAATACGGGGATGTCGGGGAATAGCGCACGCAAGCCCTGACAAATAATCGCATGTGCCAGAAGATCCGCTTGCGTGAGCGGTGTCGAATCGGTTTTGTCCTCGTACTCAACCGCAGCCTCCGAATGGTAGTGCGTGAGTATTGCTCGGCTCGCGCAACTGACAAGTTCAAGCAGCTGGCGCAAATAAACGTCGGTTAGGATGGTGTCGGCAAGATCTTTTGTCATGCAGCTAGTGTATCATGTCTGAATCGGACAGATTGACTTAGGACATGCTCACGATGCTGACTTGGCAGGACATCGATACCGTATTACTCGACATGGACGGCACCTTGCTGGACCTTGCCTACGACAACCATTTTTGGTTAGAGCATATCCCCGAAGTCTACGCAAAAACGCATCTACTGAACCTACACCAAGCAAAAGTTCGACTCCACGAAGCAATGAGCGCTTCCCAGGGAACATTGGCCTGGTACTGCATCGACCACTGGACCGAGACCCTGGGCTTTGATGTACACGAGCAAGTCCGAAAGACCGCTCACAAGTCCAGTCTTAGACCCTGGGTTTTCGAATTTTTGAACTTTCTGCAAGCGCACAACAAGCACCTCTTGTTGGTGACCAACGCTCACCACGTTGTGCTGGACTCTAAACTGGCACACATCGATATCGCGGCCTATTTTGATCACATCGTCTCCTCACACGACTTTCAGGCCCCGAAGGAATCTCAACGCTTCTGGCGTAGCTTCGCGCAGGCTCACCCGTTTGACCCAAAACGCACAGTCCTGATCGACGATAACGAAACAGTACTGAGCGCCGCAAAGCAATTCGGGATTGAACAGTTAATTACCCTCAGGCAACCGGATTCAGGGCTTACCGCAAAAACCAGCACCCTACATCCCTCGATACACCACTTCAACGAACTCTTTGACACCGCAAACGCTGCAACCAAGTCGATGAGCGGTAAAACTTGCAAAATGCTAATGTGACAATTGCAACATTTCGCTCTAGTCTTAGCATCTCAGTACGAGGATTGCGACATGTCGAAGATTAATGCGCTGATTGGCGCCATTGAAGCCGCTCCACAAGGCCCCAAAACCACCGCTTTATTCGATTTTGACGGCACAATTATTTACGGCTATTCCGCCTTTCATTTTCTGCGAGCCCAGGTCATCAAAGGCGATCTCGACATCAAAGACCTAATGAGCACTTTGCAAGCAATGACTCAGTTCGGCTTCGGCAATATCGATTTTGCCAGTCTGATCGCCCTGACTGCGCAATTCATGGCTGGCTATTCAAAAACCGATTACGACGCCTTTGCTCAAACGGTCTACGACAAACACATTGGTCGCTTGATCTACCCCGAGGCTCGCCAACTGATCGACGCCCACAGAGCGGCGGGGCACACCATAGCGATTGTGTCTTCTGCCACGAGATTTCAAGTGGAACCGGCCGCCAAAGACCTAGGCATAGCGCATGTGTACTGCACAGAATTAGCGGTAGAGGACGACCACTTTACCGGAAAAATAGAGGGCGCCCCCTGCTTTGGTATGGGTAAAGTTGACGCAGCTAAGGCGCTGTTAAAACAGACCAAAGGCCGCTTAACTCAGACTTTTTTCTACTCCGACAGCACCGACGATAGCGATCTATTGCAGGCCGTAGGCCACCCCGTGGCACTGAATCCCTCGAGAGCACTGCGCGAAATGGCCCGAGAACACCAATGGCCGCAAGCTACATTCGACAGTAGAGGCACGCCAACGCTGAGCCAATTTGTTCGCTCATTGGCAGCAACAACCAGTGTCGTATCCGCATTTGCCGCGGGCATTCCCGTCTTTGCCTTGACAGGGTCTATGCGCCAAAGCCGGAACTTTTCCTACGCGCTGTTTGCAGAAACAGCGAGCGCTTTAGTGGGTTTAGAGCTGGAGGTAACAGGGGAAGCCAATATTTGGAAGCAGCGCCCAGCGGTCTTTATTTTCAACCATCAAAGTAAAACCGACGTAATCATTGCCACCAAACTGGTGCGACAGGATATGGCGGGCGTCGGCAAACAAGAAATCAAAAAGCTACCCATTATTGGCAAGGTCATGGAATGGGGTGGCGTCGTCATGATTGATCGAAAAAATGCGGAGTCGGCAATCGCCGCCATGAAGCCATTGGTTGACGTCATGCAAAACGAGGGGAAATCGGTGGTGCTAGCACCAGAGGGCACGCGCTCAACTACGCGTAAATTAGGCCCATTTAAAAAAGGCGCTTTTCACCTTGCAATGCAAGCGGGCGTACCGATTGTTCCAATCGTGATCCACAACGCCAGTGATATCGCACCAAAAGGCGACTTTGTGTTTCGACCCGGCAAAGTCAAAGTTGAGGTGCTTGAACCGATCGATGTTAGAACTTGGCGTCTGGAAAACTTAGACCAACATATTCGCGACGTTCGACAGCTGTATCTTAGCACCCTGGGCCAAGCCAGCCCCGCGGCAAGCAAACCCAAAAACACGAGCCCGGGTCAACCAACACGTAAACCCAAGGCGACGGCAACACCGGACTCACTTGCAAAATCTAAGGCAACAGGTGTACAAAAACGGAATAACTCCAATAAATAGCGACGCACTATGGCATTGACCTTACAAGCGGAACAAACGAATCCATGGCCAAACTCACACACTGGCCCCGTCTTTTTTATCATGGACGCGCGCAACCGCTTCGAACGCAAACGACTATTAGACTGGCTTAATCATCACAAACCCAAAACGCAAGAGCCCAGATTCGCAGCGCTAGTGCTCATGGACAAGCAATTGGTCGTCAAAAGCGAGATTGCCGCCAGCATCCAAGCACAACCCGACGACACCTTAATCGTACCCATCCGGATCGCGTGGCGACCCTCGGCCAAAGCAATCGCCTCCGGACCCCGTTTACGCGATCTTATTTTCGGCGACCCGCGCCGACCTCGAGCTGCCCGCGGCAAACGTATTCTCGTCAAGCGCCCCGATCGAGCGACCTTTTTAAGTGGTGAACCCGATACCGTAATCAATTTAAGAGATCGCTTTATCAAACTGGCGGATCATGACCCTGACGCCCCGGCAGCCTTCGCTGAATTTATCGCTCGGCAAGCCGCCTTGGTACTCGATATCGCCGAGCGCAAACAGCAAGGTGGCCGCTACAAGGTGCCGCGTTTCGTTGCAGCGAACCTTCGAAACCGCCGGCGCTTCAAACAGTCTCTGCGGGAAGTCGCTGCCGAAACTGGGCAATCAATCAGTAGCGCCGCCCGCGAAGCGGAAACCTACATGAAAGAGATGATCTCAAACCCGTCGACTTTCTGGTTGGATTTTTACGCCAAGTTCAATCAGTACTGTTTGGGCCTAGCTTATGAAGATAATGTGGTGGTTAGCCAAACGGAAATCGAAACGCTTCGCGCCCAGGTTCGTGATCACCCCTCGATTTTGCTGTGGACCCACAAGACCTACTTAGACGGCATGGTCGTGCCCAAAGTTCTGTACGAAAATGATTTCCCAATGCCTCACATGTTTGGCGGCGCCAACTTAAGCTTCGCCGGACTCGGGTTTTTACTGCGTCGAGCAGGTGGCATTTTTATTCGCCGCAGCTTTCAAGAGAACCCGGTATACAAAATGGTTCTGCGTCAATACATCGGCTATTTGATGGAGAAACGTTTCCCCATGAATTGGTCATTTGAGGGCACACGCTCTCGAATTGGTAAACTCATGCCGCCGCGCTACGGGCTGTTAAAGTATGTACTCGAGGCTTGTTACGTTACGGGGGCCAAAAACATTCACATCACACCTGTTTCAATCAGTTACGACTTGATCCGCGATGTGGAAGAGTACGCTACCGAACAAGCTGGCCGCGTCAAAAAAGCGGAATCGTTAATGTGGTTTATCGGTTATGTCAAAAGCCTGGCCCGCCCCATGGGCCGGGTCTATATGAACGTGGGCAAACCGGTAGTGCTAGAAAGCGCACCCAACCCCGATGACAAACTGGCGCTCGCCAAAATTGCGTTTGAGGTCGCCGTTGAAGCCAATAAAGTCACCCCAATTACGTTCCCCGCCCTAATTTCAATGAGTCTTCTGGGGGTTGCACCTCGAGCGTTAACAGAAGCCGAAGTCGTTACAGAACTCGAATCCCTAGTGGCTTGGGCGCATCAACGCCAAATATTTATGTCAGATGACCTACAAAAAGACATCAGCTCAAATTTGGAAGGCGTGTTAGGCCTCATGATCTCAGAGCGCATCATTACGCGCTACGACGCCGGCCCAGAGACCGTATACGGTATTGATCAAAGTCAGCACCCGATCGCGAGCTACTACCGCAACAGTATCATTCATTTCTTTTTGCATCAGGCCATCATCGAGTTGGCCGTCATGAAAATTCGAGAGCTAAAAGGCCCTGAGGCCCTGACCGCATTCTGGTTGGAAGTAGAGTCCTTGCGCGATATCTTCAAATTCGAGTTCTTTTATGCGCCAAGCGAACTCTTTCGTGCAGAAATCGAGGATGAACTCAATCGCCATTTCCCAGACGCCCTGAATCAACTCGATCGAGCCCATATTCAAGGTGAAGACATTTTGCGGGCGGTTAAACCACTGGTTGCTCACCAAACACTGCTAATTTTTACTGAAGCCTACAGTGTGGTCGCCGACCTTGCATGCCAGTTAGGCCAGCAAGACCTTGACAGCAAGAGTTTCACCGATCAGGCACTCAAACTGGGCAAGCAAGCCTATTTACAACGCCGCATCAGTAGCGAGTCCTCAATCGCCAAGCTCTTATTTCAAAACGGTTATCAACTGCTGCAGCACAAAGCGTTACACCAACATGTCGACGAGGAAACCACACGACAAAGACGCGCCTTGGCCATGCAAATCCGTGATATCCTTCGCCGTTTAGAGGCAATCAAAGCCATGGCTTTGACGCAGACATTACAATAAGAGTGACATTATGGATTTGAATGTAGCAGTACTTGGGGGCGGTTCTTGGGGCACGACTGTGGCCCACTTGGTGTCACGTAACACCGACGTCACCCTGTGGGCTCGCAACCCTGACACTGTGGCGGAAATTAATACTTCCCACACCAACCAAACCTATTTACCGGGTGCGAGTTTATCACCCAAGCTAAAAGCGGATAGCGATATCCGCAAAGTCGTTCGCAAGGCCGATGTGATTGTGATGGCCGTACCCTCACAGCATTTCAGAAGCGTGTTAAACGAAGTAGCGGGCTACATTCGCGCGTGGGTTCCGGTGGTTAGCCTAACGAAAGGCCTGGAAAACGGAACACAGAAACGCATGACCGAAATCATTCACGAAATCCTACCGGGGCACCCCGCTGGCGTGCTATCAGGCCCCAACCTAGCGCGTGAAATCATGGCGGGACAAGCGGCGGCCAGCGTCTTGGCAATGGAAGATCCCATCATCATGCGCGCCCTGCAGGGCGTCTTCAGTAGCGGCCTATTCCGTTGCTACACCAACCCTGACGTAGTCGGTTGCGAACTCGGAGGGGTTTTAAAAAACGTCATTGCCATTGCCGTTGGTATGGGGGATGGTCTGGGCGCTGGCGATAATACCCGATCTGCCCTAATCACCCGCGGACTGGCCGAGATCACCAGACTGGGCGTAGCTTTAGGCGGACAAGCCGAGACATTTTCGGGCTTGGCGGGCATGGGGGATATGATCGCAACCTGCACCAGCGATCAAAGCCGCAACCGCACCGTCGGGATGGAGTTAGCAAAAGGTCGAACCGTCCAAGAAATTACCAGCAGTATGTTCATGGTTGCAGAGGGGCTGAAAAGCGCGCCCGTGGTGCTCGAAATTGCAGCCGATTTAGGCATCGAAATGCCGATCGTAACGGATGTGTACCGTGTCATTATCGGCGAAAGTTCACCCTCACGAATCTTCAAAGGTTTGTTGCGGGTTACGGCAGGTGCCGAATCCGAGCCCGGTTAACATGACCCCAAGGAAACCATAACGATGCGTTGGTTAGTTGTTGCACTTGCTTTACTCGCCAGTGCTTGCTCCACCAGTCCCACAGGCCGCTCACAATTTATGATCATTTCGCCGCAAGCGGCGATCGTGCAGTCCCAAAAGGCCTACGCAGACACGGTCAAACAGCTCGAAAGCGAAGATCAGCTCTCTGCAGACCATCGTTTGGCAGACCGCGTTCAACGTATCACCGGCCGCCTCGTAACCAGCGCACAAGACCACTACCCTCAAAGTCGAACCTGGGACTGGAGTGTCGCACTGATCGATGACTCTGAAACAGTTAACGCCTGGTGTATGGCGGGCGGGCGCATGGCAGTTTACACCGGCCTTTTTGAACAGCTGAAGTTAACTGATGATGAATTTGCACAAATCATGGGCCACGAAATCGCGCATGCTTTAGCGAACCACACAGCCGAGCAAATGTCCCGCGCAGTAGCAATGCAGATCGGTTTAAGCGCAATTAATGCGGCCAGTGATGGCAACAGCGCAACCACGCAAGGTGCTCAACTGGCTGCTGTGCTGGCGCTACAGCTACCCAACAGTCGTACGGCAGAATCCGAGGCCGACACCATAGGCTTAGAGCTAGCCACACTGGCGGGGTTTGCCCCAGAGGCTGCGGTGAGTTTGTGGCAAAAAATGGGCAACTTGAGCGACAAACGCCCCCCCGAGTTTCTGAGCACCCACCCAGACCCAGCGACCCGATTGAACGCTCTGAGAGCTCGCGCATCAGAGGTGGCTGGCCTCAACCCAAAACAAAACAAGGCCGCTATCTATCCCGTAACCATCGTCTATCAAAAGGACGCACCGAAATGATGAACACTGTTAAGTTGATTGCTGCAAGCACGCTCGTTGGCGCGTTGGTCTCTGCCTGCTCAACACCAAATGAAACGACGCCTGAGTCCGACACTGTAAGTTTGCAGACCTATCCTACGACCGAACAACAACCGGTAAGTGAGGTCTATTTTGGCACCGAGGTGATCGATCCTTATCGCTGGCTCGAAGACGACCGCAGCGAGGAGACAGGGGCTTGGGTGAAAGCACAAAACCAAGTGACTCATGACTATTTACAACAGCTCCCCGGCCGTGATCGCTTGCGGGAACGCTTGACTCGGCTGATGGATTACGAACGGGAAAGCGCGCCCTTTATCGAGGGCGACTATACTTACTTTTATCGTAACGACGGCCTGCAAAACCAATCTGTGGTGTATCGCATAAAAGATGGGTCGACGGACGAAGAAATTTTTTTAGACCCTAACACCTTCAGTGACGACGGCACCGTCTCAATGTCGTCTTTGCGCTTTTCAGACGACGGCTCCATGGCCGCCTACCAACTGTCTGAGGGTGGTAGCGATTGGCGCACCATCCACATTATCGACGCCACAACAAAAGAGCCTGTGGATGAGGTCATTCGCAACGTCAAATTCAGCGGTATTAGCTGGCGCGGCAACGTGGGGATTTACTTCAGCCGCTACGATCAACCCGATGGCAGTGAACTATCCGCCAAGACCGACCACCACAAACTGTACTACCACGCCATCGGCACACCCAGCTCGCAAGACAGCGTAGTGTTTGGAGCCGGTGCAGACCAAAAATATCGCTATGTCTCAGGGAGTGTTAGCGAAGATAATCGGTATTTAGCGATCTATGCGGCAAATACAACCTCGGGTAACGAGCTGTATTTGCAGGACTTACAATCTGAAACCGATGCTTTAATCACCGTCTTGGATCATGAAGAGTCTGATACATCGCTGGTCCACAGCGAGGGTGACACGCTGTTTTTTCAAACAAACTTGGACGCACCCAATACCAAACTTGCGCGTGCGACAGTCATGCAACCCACGCCCGATGCTTGGATCGACCTAATACCTGAAACCGACAACGTCTTAGACCTGAGCACCGGTGGCGGCTATTTCTTTGCCCATTACATGGTCGATGCAATTTCACAGATCACCCAGTACAACACCGCAGGCGAAGCCGTAAGAACAATCGAGCTACCCGGTCCAGGAACGGCTTCGGGTCTGTCGGGTAAGGTAAATGCCGACACGCTTTACTACACCTTCACCAATTACAAAACACCCTCAACTCTGTACAGCCTTAACCCAAGTTCAGGCGAGAGCGCCGTATACCGCGCATCCAAGGCGCAATTCGCCAGCGACGACTACGAATCCAAGCAGGTGTTTTACACCTCTAAAGACGGCACCCGTGTGCCCATGATTATTACTCACCAAAAAGGACTCTCGCTTGAAGGCAACAACCCCACCATGCTGTACGGTTACGGGGGCTTCAATATCAGCTTGACTCCCAGCTTTTCTAGCACCATCGCTGCCTGGTTAGAAGAAGGCGGAGTCTACGCGGTGGCCAATATGCGGGGGGGCGGCGAATACGGCAAAGCTTGGCACCTTGCCGGTACAAAACTGAAAAAACAAAACGTATTCGACGACTTTATCGCGGCCGGCGACTACCTTGTCGAACGGGGTTATACAAGCCACGACAAACTGGCTATTAGGGGAGGTTCGAACGGTGGCTTGCTCGTTGGCGCCGTGATGACCCAGCAACCAAGCTTCGCCGCAGTCGCCCTGCCCGCCGTTGGGGTGATGGACATGTTGCGCTATCACACCTTCACAGCGGGCGCAGGCTGGGCTTATGATTACGGCACCGCCAATGATTCAGCCGAAATGTTCGAATACCTGCTTGGCTACTCACCGGTTCACAATGTCAAAGCCGACGTCCACTACCCCGCCACGTTGGTAACAACGGCCGATCATGATGATCGCGTGGTACCTGCACACTCATTCAAGTTTGCGGCACACTTACAAGCCAAACAGGCTGGCGACGCTCCCGTTTTGATCCGTATCGAAACAGACGCTGGTCACGGCGCGGGCACACCCACCTCTAAAGTGATCGATCAATACGTTGATATCTTTGCCTTTACTCTGTACCACCTAGGGCAGAGATAAGGCCATCCGCTGGGGTGCTGACCTGCACCTCAGCAATTTCACTGGCAAACGAATTCGCCAAAAACTCCCTCGCAAGACCTTGCTTTTGAGGGTCGCTTGACAGCGTCATTTCAAAAAATGCACCAACAGCAACCTGTGTAATCCATTGTTGCTGAACCACGTTCATGGCATTTTCCGGCACAGGGTCCTCACACAGAACCGGCCGATCCTTTTGATTGATACCGATACTTTCGTCCCCCAGCAAATCGTACCAGGGCTCATCCAAATCGCCCTCTGTATTGCGAAGCACAGCCCAACAGCCAATCACATCCACGTTATCCAAAAACCGGAAGGCAGCAGCGGGGCCCGAAAAGGCAGTGTGTGCACCGCCTTCAATACTCAACAACCAAGCATCAGGGGCTTTGCTTTGAATGGGGGCCGCATTGGTTTCGTAGGGTACCAGCACATCATAGGTGCCGCCTATCATCATAAACGGCAAAGAACGAGAGGCAAAAAAACGCTCGGTAAAAAGTGAGCTGGGACCAGCGATGGAGATCGCGGCATCGACTCTTGGGTCTCCCATCGTCGGATGATACGCCAATAAAGTAGACGTAAAGCCACCCAATGAAACCCCCATCGCACCAATGCGCTCTGGGTCGATGAGTCCACTGAGTACATCGCCCTCTCGCTGTGATCGCTCTAGCAAGGTATCGATCAAAAACGAGACATCAGCCGGTTGATTCACCACGTCTTTCACAAAAGGGCCGCCCTCGGCGTACATATTGGTCAAAGGAAAATCCACCATGGCGACCACAAAGCCAAGACCTGCCAGATAACGCCCCAAGTACTCTCCTCCTTTATGGGAGGACGAAAACCCATGACTATAAATCACCAAAGGAAATCGTTTTTGTGATGCGGTCTCGGAATGAGGAAAAAACACGAAACCGGCAAGTGCACGCCCCGCTTTTTCGGGTACGTCTTTATTTGCTTGAGTAACCCTGGATTCGTCTCGCAGGTCAATCGATTCGCTTTGAACGGGATAGTCGCGTAAAGCCGCTCTTTGATCGGTTTTTGAACCCTCAGGAAACCCCTTAGGTGCGAACACCAGACTCATGCCCGCCAAAACGAGCGCAACCACCAGCAATACAAAAAAAATTATCCTTAGGGCCTTCACAGCGCCTCCCATGCACACGAGGTAAGTAAACATTGTCGACTAAGCCCAATCGTTAACGCAAGTGGTAAGCGCGATGCTCAGGCAAATCTAAACTCAAGCGGGACCGTCAGATTTCATCCGCTTGAGCACTCGCTTCGTATAGCTCAGAAATCTTCTGAGTATTTCATCATGCCCCACTGGCGAGCACGTTTGATTCAGCTAAACAATACAACCGTGGGTAATGCCTTAGCGTTTAACGGTTTTTGGGCGCTGGCCTGTATTGGCCAAGATACAGCACTCCCCTTTACAGTAGCGGCGCTGTTTATTCTAGTAATCGCCACACCAGACTCTGGAAAAACCGGTTTGCTTGCGGCAAGAATCGCCACCATTGGCATACTGGTGGATATTGTCTTAACACGCAGCGAAATCTTTGTGTTCCCAGAACATGCTTTTATACCGCTGTGGCTTGCCCTATTGTGGCTTGGGTTCAGTACAACTCTCGTGCGAAGCCTGAAATTTTTGAATCGCCATCTGCTGTTAGCCGCCCTGTTCGGAGCGATCGGGGGTCCCAGCAGCTACTTTGCGGGATACCGTTTTGGTGCGGTAGACTTTGGGCATGAACTGATCCCCACACTGCTGTTGTTAGCCGTGATCTGGGCCTGCTTACTTCCTTTGTTTTTTACACTTGCAAGGCAACTGTACAATGAAGATCTTACCGAAGTTAGTGTTCACAATTAGTCTGTTATGGTGCACACCGCTTTTTGCTTTTTCAAACTCTACGAATAGTGACCCAAGCTCCTGGCTTGAGGTCGGCAAAGCGCGTTTGTCGGTGCTGTTCTTTGACGTCTATGACTCCACCTTAAAAACGCCCTCTGGCCAATACAAGGGCTACGAAGAACCGGTGGCACTTGAGATTCACTATTTACGGGACATTACATCCAGAGTTTTAGTGAAACAAACCGCCAAAGAATGGGAAGCGCTTGGACTCGCTCAAGCTATTTACTTGCCCTTCCTGAAGCCTCTGGAAACATTGTGGCCCGACATAAAAAAAGGAGATTCTTTGACCTTTATCGTTTTACCCGATGGAACAAATGCGTTTTACTATAACGGCCATGCCTTGGGCGGTTTAGACCACCCCCAATTTGGCCAACACTTTTTGGACATCTGGCTATCGCCCAATACCAGCCGTCCCGAACTTAGGGCGCAACTCCTGGGACCAGACTCATGCGAAATTTCGGTTTGCTAGTATTGTGTTTTTGGCTCAGCGCTTGCACTGGGGTTCCCGAAGGCATTGTTGCTGTCTCAGATTTTGACCAAGAGCGCTACTTGGGGCAATGGTATGAAGTGGCTCGAATTGACAACCGCTTTGAAGCGGGCCTCGAACAGGTCACTGCCACTTACTCACTGAGAACCGACGGCGGTATCACGGTTCTTAATCAAGGTTTTTCGCAAGAGACTCAAGAATGGGCGCGCGCTGAGGGCAAAGCCTATTTTGTGGGCGACCCGACCATCGCGCATTTAAAAGTGTCATTTTTCGGTCCTTTTTACGCCTCTTATATCGTCTTCAATCTTGACCCGGAGTATCGCTATGCCTTCGTCACCGGGAACACCCAGGAATATCTTTGGTTACTAGCCCGAACGCCCACGGTCAGTGACGATGTCAAACAAGCGTTTTTGACGGCAGCCCAAAAGCAGGGCTTTTCCCTCGATCAGCTTATATGGGTCAAACAAGAAGTCCCCAAACCCGTCCAATAAACCTACATTTGTGACGGATTACGCTTCGCACCAAAGGCGACATTGCGGTAGGATTCGTGCTTGAAGTCTTAGACACCCAAAAAAAGGAAATCCTCAGTGGTACAGTCGATCATTCGAGCACTTAGTGTGGTGTGTTTACTTAGCCTTGCAGCGTGTATGGGCGGGGAATCTAAAGTAGAACAAGGCAATCGTGAAGGTGTTCTTCACTACGGGAATGGCTCTGAGCCACAAGGCTTAGATCCTCATGTGGTGACCGGTGTCCCAGAAAACAAAATTATCCGCACGCTGTTTGAAGGTTTAGCGGTCAAAAACCCGTACACACTGGAACCCGAACCCGGCGTCGCCGCAAGCTGGGACATCAGCGCTGATGGTAAACAAATCGTTTTCCACATTAATCCAAAAGCGCGCTGGTCGAATGGAGACCCCGTAACGGCACATGACTATGTCTGGTCATGGCGGCGTGCGCTTGATCCCAACATGGGCAACCAGTACGCCTACATGCTGTACCCCGTATTAAATGCCGAAGCCTATGCCACAGGGCAGCTCGATGATGTCGAGCAATTGGGCGTGACAGCAAAGGACGACCTGACCCTCGTAGTCACCCTGAACGCACCCACGCCTTATTTCATTCAACTGATGGATCACTATTCAACCTTCGCCGTCCACCCAGCAACCGTCAGTCAATTCGGTGGGGCTACTGATCGTTTTACGCCCTGGACACGCGCCGGTAATATGGTCAGCAACGGTCCTTTTGTCCTCACAGAATGGAAGCTTAATCGCTACATCCGGGTGGAAAAGAACCCGATGTATTGGAATGCGGACAACGTGACTTTGAATGCAGTGATGTTCTACCCCACCGAAAACCTCACAAGCGAAGAACGGATGTTCCGAGCGGGCCAGCTGCATTACACCAACGAAGTGCCTTTGGACAAAATTCCCGTTTATAAGTCCATGCAGAACTCGCCTTTTGCACAAGCCCCCTACCTCGGCACCTACTACTATTTGTTGAACACCAACAAAGCACCAATGGACGATGTCCGTGTACGCAAGGCGCTTTCCATGGCTGTAGATCGCGAAACCCTTGTCAGTACGGTGTTACAGAATGCCTATGTGCCAGCCTACTCCATCACGCCGCCAGATACACTTGGGTACTTTCCCCCAAAAACCTTTAGTTACGACCCAGAACAAGCTCGACAATTACTCGCGCAAGCCGGCTACCCCAATGGTGAAAACTGGCCGGGCTTAGAGCTGACTTACAATACCAGCGAAAACCATCGCAAAGTCGCCGTCGCCATCCAACAAATGTGGAAAGATGTACTGAATATCGAAGTGTCCCTCGCAAACCAAGAATGGAAGGTTTACCTGGATTCGGTCAACCAAATGAATTTCCAAATTGCGCGCCGCGGCTGGATTGGCGACTACGTTGATCCCAACAACTTTCTCGACTTATTCATCACCGAAGGCGGTAATAACAACACCGGATACAGCGACCCCGAATACGACGAAATTATTTTGCGCCAAGCGCCAAACGCTCCCTCTCGGGAAGAGCGCTATGCCCTATTCCGCAAAGCAGAAACCATGCTGATGGAAGAAATGCCCATCCTTCCAATTTATACCTACACCAGCAAACACCTGATACACCCCAGTGTAAAAGGCATGCCGCCTAACCTAATGGATTCGCTGAATATTCGTTACGTTTGGCTCGACTCCAACGAAACTCTGAAGGCAGAATAATCATGTGGCGTTTTGTTATAGGCCGGTTGTTACAGGCTATCCCTGTGATATTTGTTGTGATCACCGCAACTTTTTTCCTGGTTCGCGCGGCACCCGGAGGGCCATTCGACGCCGAAAAAGCCGTGATTCCAGAGGTTAAAGCAGCGCTTGAGCGACAGTACCGCCTTGACCTCCCGTTGCACGAACAATATTTCGCCTACTTGGGCGACTTAATGCAAGGCGATCTTGGGCCCTCGTTTAAGTATCCCGGGCGAAGCATTAATGAATTAATCGAATCTGGCTTACCCGTTACCGCAGAACTGGGTGCTTACGCCTTGTTAATTGCCCTTGTTGTGGGCGGCCTGTCGGGTATACTCGCGGCATTGCGCCCCAACACCCTCCAAGATTACATCCCTATGTCACTAGCAATGGTTGGCATTTGCATGCCAACGTTTTTGCTAGGACCTTTGCTGGTGCTACTTTTTGGTATTGAGCTAGATTGGCTACCGGTGTCGGGTTGGGGTGACATCCCGGGCGACAAGTTGATGCCCAGCATTACGTTGGGAGCCGCCTATGCCGCCTATGTCGCGCGCCTGTCTCGTGCGGGCATGCTAGAGGTCTTAAGCCAAGACTACATCCGTACCGCGCGGGCCAAAGGCCTACCCGAATGGCAGGTCGTGATCAAACACGGGCTCCGCGGTGGGATGTTACCTGTCGTGGCTTTTTTAGGCCCTGCCTTTGCCGGACTGCTCGCAGGCTCTTTTGTGGTGGAAACGATCTTCCAAATTCCTGGACTTGGCCGCTTCTATGTGCAGGCAGCCTTCAACCGAGACTACACCATGATTTTGGGGACAACCGTTTTTCTTTCGACCCTGATTGTTCTTTTCAATCTACTGTCCGACATTGTCGCGGCGTGGCTCAACCCACGATTACGCGCGCAGTTAAGCGAATAAATTATGACTGACACAACACTACAGGCCGAAAAAGGCACTTCGTTATGGGAAGACGCGTGGCGTCGCCTGAAGAAAAATAAATTGGCCTTATTCGGGCTTGGACTACTGAGCAGCTTTGTCGTCATTGCTCTGCTTACACCATGGATCGCGCCCTACGCCTACGACGCTCAAAACTTGGATTTGGGTGCCACGCCACCCTCTGCGGCACACTGGCTAGGCACCGATATCTTTGGCCGGGATTTATTGACTCAAATCATGTACGGCGGCCGAATTTCGCTTGCCGTTGGCTTCGTTGCCACCGCCGTAGCCCTGCTGATTGGCGTAAGCTGGGGCGCTATTGCCGGTTACCTGGGCGGGCGCGTCGACGCTGTCATGATGCGCATTGTAGATATTCTTTACGCCCTACCCTTTATGATCTTCATTGTCTTGTTGATGGTGGTCTTTGGCCGCAATCTACTCTTGTTGTTCTTGGCGATCGGCGCCGTAGAATGGCTTACCATGGCACGTATTATGCGCGGCCAAGTGCAGAGCTTACGCAAACAAGAATTCGTTGAGGCAGCGATTTCTTTGGGTTTGGCTCCCGCCACCATCATTCGTCGTCACCTAGTGCCCAATGCGCTTGGCCCCATCATCGTTTACACCACGCTGACCATTCCAAGTGTCATGTTACTAGAGGCATTCCTAAGCTTTTTAGGGCTGGGTATTCAACCTCCGAAAACGTCTTGGGGATTGCTAATCTCTTACGGTGCCGAGACCATGGAGGAATATCCTTGGTTATTGATCTTTCCTGGCTTGGCGCTAACCCTAACATTATTCGCACTTAACTTTTTGGGCGATGGTTTACGTGACGCCCTTGATGTGCGTCGCTCGGCAGATTAAGGAGAGCCTATGAGCCTTTTATCCGTATCCAATCTGCGAGTCGATTTTAATACCCGCAACGGGCACACCATCGCCGTTAATGACATCAGCTTCTCGGTAGAGAAGGGGCAAATCACAGCCATCATTGGTGAATCTGGATCGGGCAAATCTGTCGCATGCTACAGCCTGCTCGGCTTATTACCCCAACCCCCTGCCAGTATCGAGTCGGGTCAAGCATTGTTTGAAGGACACGATTTACTGCAAATGTCCGAGGCCGAGCTGAGAGCCATCCGGGGGCGCGATATCGCCATGATTTTTCAGGACCCGATGACTTGCCTAAACCCCTTTATGACCATCGGTGACCAACTGATCGAGCCTTTGATTTACCACAAAAAGCTCAGTAAAAATGATGCGCTAGCCCGCGCCAAAGAGCTACTGGTCGAGGTAGGAATCCGAGATCCGGACACGACGATCAATAATTACCCCCACGAATTCTCGGGTGGCATGCGTCAGCGCGTGATGATAGCGATGGCGCTTATTAATGAGCCCAAATTATTGATTGCTGATGAACCAACAACGGCATTGGACGTCACTATCCAGGCTCAGATTCTTAAGCTGATCGCCGAATTACAAACAAAACGCGACATCGGCGTCATCTTTATCAGTCATGACCTCGCCGTCGTCGCCGATATCGCCGATCAAATTATCGTGATGGAGAAAGGACATTTGGTTGAACGTGGGAATCGCGAGCAGATTTTCCATAAAGCCCAACACCCTTACACCCAAAAACTTCTTGCGGCGATCCCCAACAGCACAAAAGCGACAAGCTCCCACGAACCTGAGCCCTTGATACAAGTGGAGCATTTAAAAACGTATTTTGAGACGCCCTCGCAGCTCGTTAAAGCGGTCGATGACGTGAGTTTCCAAATCAATAAAGGCGAAATTCTTGGTTTGGTCGGCGAATCGGGCTCGGGCAAGTCAACCATCGGACGCTCCATACTCAGATTATTACCTGTAACGGCAGGCAAGGTAAGCTTTGCTGGCACCGATATCACCGCGCTCAAACCTTCGGATTTGAAGGCCATGCGACGTCGCATGCAAATGATTTTTCAAGATCCTTACGCTTCACTAAATCCGCGCATGAGTGTTTACGACACCCTAGCAGAACCCCTGTTGTTACACGGACTGGAATCACGAAAAACTGTAGAGCAAGCTGTGCTTAAACTCATGGATGATGTGGGCTTAGCGCGCGCTTTTATCCGCAAGTACCCGCACGAGTTTTCCGGCGGCCAGCGTCAACGCATCGCCATTGGCCGAGCGCTTGCCACCAAGCCCGACTTTATTGTCGCCGACGAGCCCGTCTCGGCATTGGACGTCACCATTCAAGCGCAGATTTTGGACCTGATGTTAGCGCTAGGACAACAGTATGGCCTGACCATGCTATTTGTATCGCATGATTTAGCCGTAGTTCGACACATCGCTGATCGGATCATTGTTTTGTACCACGGTAAAATCGTGGAACAAGGTAGCAGTGAGGCCTTGTTCAACACGCCACAGGACAGCTATACCCAAACCCTATTGCAATCAATACCGGGCCAGTCGTTGCGGGCAAGCTGAAACGGCTAAGGCAGCAAACGCCTCACGCTTGCTGCCCGACACCCCAGGGTTTGTCAGGGTTAGCCAGCCACTGGTCAAAATCGCCAATCGCCATTGGCATCGCAATATAAAAGCCTTGCGCGTAGTCGCAACCCAATGCGCAGCGGCCGAATATCCTGCCGCGTGGCGCGATCATCTGCCATCACCATACCGCCTTCGCGCTGAAGCACGTTATAGGCGGGCAGATCTGCGGGCAGGGTGATGGGCATTGCTTGAATAATCCTTGGTTTACAGCGGCATAGTTAGGGCCGGGTTCAGCCGGTGGCAAGCGTATCGGCGATTAACGTGTCAAAATCAGCGGGGGTTTGCACCGCGGCGATATCATCGGCGGTGACGGTGATACCCCAGTTTTCCGCCATCGCCTGATAGCGCGGCTGGCGATGCGCCAGGGCCTGGGCATAGGTCCAGCGGAACGAGAACCAGCCGTTGCGGACGATCATCACATGCGCGGCATTGCCGAACTGGCGGGCGACCGCCTCCATGCCGTAGGTGCCGCCGCC
>JALRFH010000161.1 GCA_023253715.1 Halieaceae bacterium | reverse complement strand
GCGGTTAGCCGAATTTGGCAGCTGTCATCGCAACGAGCCATCGGGTTCACTGCACGGCATTATGCGGGTTCGTGGGTTTACCCAAGACGACGCGCACATTTTTTGTACCGAAGAGCAAATTCAGCCAGAAGTTTCGCGCTTTATTGATTTCCTGCATGGGGTCTACGAAGACTTTGGTTTCAGCGAGGTCATCTATCGCTTATCTACACGCCCTGAAAAGCGCGTCGGCAGTGAAGAAGATTGGGATCGTGCTGAAAAAGCACTAGCCGATGCTTTAGATGCTCACAACCTGCCCTGGGAATTGCTGCCCGGAGAAGGTGCCTTTTACGGGCCAAAGATTGAATTTTCGCTAAAAGACTGTATTGGTCGGGTATGGCAGTTGGGTACCATTCAAGTGGACTTCTCGATGCCGGGGCGTCTAGATGCTCAATACGTAGCCGAAGATGGTGCGCGTAAAACACCGGTGATGTTGCACCGCGCGATCTTGGGAAGCTTTGAGCGTTTTATCGGTATTTTGATTGAACATTTCGAAGGGCGTTTCCCGACATGGTTGGCGCCAGAGCAAGTGGCGGTGATGAATATCACTGACAAGCAGGGTGAATTTGCACAAAATGTGGTGGATTACCTGAATAACTCGGGTTTTCGGGCCATTGCGGACTTGAGAAACGAGAAGATCGGCTTTAAAATCCGCGAGCGCACTCTAGCTAAGATTCCTTACTTGCTGGTAGTGGGTGATAAAGAGGTAGAAACGCAGTCGGTAGCCGTGCGCACACGGGACGGCAAAGACCTCGGAACGATGACTCTTGCAGACTTCGCCGAGTATTTGCGGCAGGACGTGGGCAGTCGCGGCTTTTTTGCATTGGAGAAATAGGATTAACAACGAAAACGAAAAGCGCAAGTCGAAAAAAGCGCTCACAAACGATCAAATTACGGCAGACCCCGTTCGATTAATCGGGGCAGATGGTGCTCAGGTGGGTATCGTTAGCTTGGCAGATGCCTTAGCGGCGGCCGAAGCGGCGACCCTGGATTTGGTTCAAATTGCGGATTCGGATCCAGCGGTCTGTAAGATCATGGATTACGGTAAGCACGTTTTCGAAGCCAAGAAGCAAAAAGCTGCGCAACGCAAGAAGCAAAAGCGCATCCAAGTTAAGGAAATGAAATTTCGTCCGGGTACGGACGTAGGCGACTATCAGATCAAGTTAAAAGCTCTGGTTCGCTTTTTAGAAAACGGTGATAAAGCCAAGGTCACTCTGCGCTATCGCGGTCGTGAAATGGCTCACCAAGAAATCGGTATCGAACTGCTCCGACGTATTGAAGCAGATTTGGCCGAGTGGGGAACGGTAGAACAGTTTCCCAAGATGGAAGGTCGTCAGTTAACTATGGTGCTGGCGCCCAAGAAACGGGGTTAGAGGCCCGTGAATGCCCTAACTCTTGTCTTTGTATGAGCAATGTGGAGATCACAATATGTCTAAGGTAAAAATTCACAGTGGTGCCGCTAAGCGGTTCAAAAAAACAGCGGGTGGTTACAAGCGTAAAAGCGCTTACAAAAGCCACATCCTCACCAAAATGACCACAAAGCGTAAGCGTCAGCTGCGTGGTACGTCCATGATCCACAAGGCCGATAAAGCCCTAGTGGATAAAATGTTGCGTGCTAACTAGGTCATAGGAGGATTAAACAATGCCACGTGTAAAAAGAGGTGTGACCGCACACCGTCGTCACAAGAAAATCTTGAAGCAAGCAAAAGGTTATTACGGCGCTCGTAGTCGTATTTTCCGTGTTGCTAAACAGGCTGTTATCAAAGCCGGCCAGTACGCCTACCGTGACCGTCGTCAGCGTAAGCGTCAGTTCCGCGCTTTGTGGATTACTCGTATCAACGCACAATCGCGTGCTAACGGTATGACCTACAGCCAGTTGATCAACGGCTTGAAGAAAGCGAATATCGGTTTGGATCGTCGTGTACTCGCCGATTTGGCCGTGCATGACAAAGCGGGTTTTGCCGCTGTGGTTGAGCAAGCAAAGTCTGCCTTAGCCTAAGCGCCCAACGGGCCCGTGCCGCCTGCGTGCGGCAACGAGAGGGGAAAGGGTCAGACTCTTTCCCCTTTTTATTGCGTTAAATGTTTGCCATGCCACACTGGTGCGGTAATCGGGGAATGAAAAACAAATGGAAGCACTGAAGCAGATACAAGCTGAAGCATTATCGGCCATTGGTGAGACAAGTGACCTGGCACAGCTGGAGCAATTGCGCGTGGATTACTTGGGCAAAAAAGGCGCGTTAACTGCAGTATTGAAAGGTCTAAGTCAGCTTGCGCCCGAAGAGCGTCCTGCTGCGGGCGCCAAGGTCAACGAAGTCAAAGCCGAGCTGCAAGCTTTAATCAACGAGCGCAAAGCAGCGCTTGAAGCCGAGGCATTAGCGGCTCAGCTTGCGTCGGAGTCTATCGATGTTACAGCACCTGCGCGAGGCCTAAGTAGCGGCGGTTTGCACCCAGTATCGGTGACGATCGAGCGTATCGAGGCGCTGTTTAGTGCAATGGGCTTTGAGGTGGTCGAGGGCCCAGAGATTGAAGACGATTACCACAATTTTGGTGCGTTAAATATTCCCGATCATCATCCTGCTCGTGCTATGCACGACACGTTTTATGTAGATGATTCTCACGTACTGCGAACGCACACCTCCCCAGTGCAAGTTCGTGTGATGGAATCGCAAGAACCTCCCTTACGAGTTATTTGTCCGGGGCGCGTGTATCGCTGTGACTCGGATTTGACCCATACCCCGATGTTTCATCAGGTCGAAGGTTTGTTGA
>JALRFH010000054.1 GCA_023253715.1 Halieaceae bacterium | reverse complement strand
ATTTATTAACTTTCTCTCAGAGTTCTTGGCGCGGATAAGTCGCTTTTCAGATTTTTAGGTTAATCGATCCGCCCTCACGTCTCAGACTCTTTCTTGCGGATCGCTTCAAGGTCGTCCATGACACGCTGCGCACGCGACGTCCTGTCGCGTGACGCTCCGCGGGAAACAGGCTGCAGCCGCTCGGCTGAGTCTGTGTTCTTAAAAAATTGCGTGGTACCGATTTCAACGACACCGTGTAGCTGAATCTTGGTGCCTGGTCAGCTTCGCGCGTCGAGCTTAGCCTCAATACGCGCTAGTTGCGCTTCAATCCTCTGCAAGTTGGTCTCGTCACGGGCCATTTTGGTGTTACCGTACAGGGTTACAAACACCTCGGTTAGGTGCTGCGTCACAGCTTGTGCGTCACGAGTTTTATGTAGGTGAAGTGTTCTTGAGGAATACTCGAGTGTGCCGTAGAACAAGTCGCGTATGACCCACAAAGGTGCTGTCTCCTGGAAGATGCCGCGATCAACGCCTTGTCGGAAAAGTTCATCAAACACTGCCACATAACCGCGAATGGGGTTCAGGCTGGGTGAGTCTAATGTGCCTGTCTCACGAGTGCGTACGGTAAAACCCACAAAGTCGAAGTCTTTGACCAGCTCGCGTAAATGAAAGTCCGCTAATGCTTTAAGCTTTTCGAGGGTGTGATCGTGAGCGAGGGTCGCCTTGCGGGCGCCTTGCGTCAGGACTTGCCAAAATTGAGCTACCACCGCGTCCAGCAGTTCTTTTTTGTTGCGGTAATAAAGGTAGACGGTGCCCTCCGCCACTTCGGCACGTTTGGCAATGGCGCTCATTTTTGCGCTTTCGAAGCCCCGTTCGCTGAACTCGATGCGCGCAGCATCCAGAATAGCGCGCTCTTTCGCTTCCATTTTTTCGCGTCGAGTGATTGGTGCTGCTGTTGTTGCCATATTGATGCGCCTTGTTTTTCTTGCCTAAAAATATTTAATGATTTAGGCTCATTTATATTGAGTCAAATTCATAAAAAGCGCAAGCCCAAAATCGGGTCTTGTTGGTGACAGGGAAAACATATGATTAAACCATCTGTTCGTATCGGTGGGGCGAGCGGTTACTGGGGCGAGTCCGATATGGCTTTGCCTCAGTTTCTGCGCGAGGGTGATCTCGATTACATTGTGTTCGATTATCTTGCCGAGATTACTATGTCGATTATGGCGCGTGCGCGCAGTGCCGACGAGTCCTTAGGTTACGCGACCGACTTCGTGCAAGCGGTGATGGTGCCGAATCTGACGCGAATTGCTCAGCAAGGTGTCAAAATTATTTCCAATGCCGGTGGGGTGAACCCCTTAGCGTGTGCCCAAGCACTGCGTGATGCCATCGCTACTCAAGGTCTTGAGTTAAAGGTTGCCGTTGTTCTTGGCGATGATCTGATTAACCACAAAGACGAATTGGCTGGCTTGGGCCCAACCGAGATGTTTAGCGGCGAAGCCTTTCCCCCGGTTGAGAAAATCGCCAGCGTTAACGCCTATTTGGGTGCCTTCCCCATTGCCGCAGCTTTGGGCCAAGGTGCCGATATCGTCATTACCGGTCGTTGCGTGGATTCGGCTGTGACGCTGGGCGCGTGCATTCACGAGTTTGGTTGGACGGCCTCCGATGTAGACTGCTTGGCGGGTGCTTCACTGGCCGGACATTTGATCGAGTGCGGGCCGCAAGCTACCGGCGGCAACTTTACCGATTGGCAGGACGTTGCCGAATCCTTGGTCGATGTGGGTTACCCCATCGCCACTGTTTTTGCGGACGGCTCTTGCGAGATCAGCAAGCCCAAAGATACGGGTGGGTTGGTGTCGGTGGGCACGGTTTGCGAGCAGTTGCTGTATGAAATCGGTGACCCAGCGGCTTATCACTTGCCCGATGTGATTTGCGATTTTAGCCAAGTAAGCGTGACTCAGCTTGAGGCTGACCGAGTTAGAGTCGAGGGCGCGATAGGTGCTGGCGTGCCCGAGCAGCTAAAAGTCTCAATGACCTGGGCGGACGGTTGGCGCCTAGGCGGAATTTGGTTCTATGTCGGCACGAATGCTTCCCAGCGAGCGCGCAGCTTTGGTGAAAGCGCTGTCGCTAGGGCGCGCGCCAAATTAAGTGCGATGAAGGCGCCTGACTTTGACGAAGTGTTAATCGAAGTAGTAGGCGATGGCTCGCACTTTGGCGCTTATTCGTTGGAGTCAGAAACTCGCGAAGTCGCCATTAAAGTGGCTGCAAAACATCAAGACAAGCGCGCTCTGATGCTGTTACTCAAAGAACTCTCCGGTGTTGGTTTGGCGGCGCCTGCAGGGCTTGCAGGTTTTGCCGGCACGAGACCTAAACCTTCTCCCGTGATTCGCTTATTTTCGTTCTTGCAGGATCGTGACTTGGTGGCTATCGAGCTTGATAACGGAGTTCAGCGCCATGCTTTCATAGATTCAGGTTCCAGTGTTAGCACCGCAACGCACAGCGTTGCTCCCGAAGTGCCCGCTGTCGATCGTGGGGTCGCGACCGTGCAAGTGCCGCTAGAGCGACTGGCCTTTGGGCGCTCGGGCGACAAGGGTAACAAAGCCAATATTGGCATCATTGCGCGCAAACCTGATTACTTGCCCTGGATTGCCCAGACTTTAACTGAAGCCTGCGTGAGTGAACGTCTGGCGCATTTCATGGGTTCTGGCGCTGTTGCGCGTTATTACCTGCCGGGAATCTCGGCCTTAAATTTTTTAATCGATGATGTCTTAGGTGGCGGGGGTGTCGCGAGTCTACGTAATGACCCCCAAGGCAAAACCTATGCTCAAATTTTGTTACAAACCCCGGTGAACATTCCCGCCGGATTATTGGAGGACTAAACATGGCCGTGATTGAAACGCGTGTCATTGTCGGAAGTGACGAGTACGAGAAAAATCGCACTGAGATGCTGGCTTTTGTAGAGAAGCTGCGTTCACTCGAGGCTCGCGCCGAGGATGCGAGCAATAAGCGAGCGCCGGTGTTCGAAAAGCGCGGGCAAATTCCCCCCTTTCAGCGAGTGGAGCGTGTGCTTGACCCCGGTATGCCCTTTTTGCGTTTGCACTCCTTAGCCAATTATATGGTCGGGGATACCAATCCAGAGACCAGCGTGCCGGGTGCTTCAGTCATTATCGGCATTGGTTTTGTGCAGGGTGTCCGATGTATGGTCTGGGCCGACGACTCAGGTATTGCGGCGGGTGCGGTTACCCCCAAAACGGGCGCCGTGCATCTCGCGGTGCAAGAGATTTGCAAGCGCCAAAAACTGCCGTTGATTCACATGGTGGAAAGCGCAGGTGCCAACCTAATGAACTACGAGGTCAGCACTTGGGCCGTATTTGGTGCGGTGTTCCGCAACATGGCGCAATTGTCGGCCATGGGTATTCCCAATATTGTGGTGTTGCACGGTGCATCTACCGCCGGTGGCGCTTACATGCCCGGTATGGCCGACCATGTGATTGGCGTTAAAGAAAACGGCTTAGCGGCACTGGGTGGCGCGGCTCTGGTGAAAGCTGCCACAGGAGAAGAGGCCGATGAGCGCGAATTGGGGGGTACCGAAATGCACTCGTCGGTCTCGGGCGTGGTGGAATACTTAGTCGATAACGACGCACACGGCTTATTAAAAGCGCGCGACGTGGTCAAGCGCCTAAATTGGAATAAGGGTGCCAAGCCAATTGCTCGACAGCCCTATCTGCCCCCAAAGTATGATCCCGAAGAATTAGCCGGTGCGATTCCGGTTGACCATAAGGTGCCCTACGACGTGCACGAGGTATTGGCTCGCGTCGTTGATGGCTCGGAGGTCGAAGACTTCAAGCCGCGCTATGGGCCGTCCACGGTGTGTTGTTTTGCGTCTATTACGGGCATTGCCTGTGGCATTTTGGCCAATAATGGCCCGATTGACCCGAACGGTGCCACCAAGGCCGCTCAGTTCTTACAGCTTTGCGATCAAAGTAATTTGCCGGTGATTTTCTTGAATAACACCACGGGTTACATGGTGGGCACGCAGTACGAACAAGCGGGCATGATCAAGCACGGCGCGAAAATGGTACAAGCGGTTTCAAATATTCGCGTACCGAAAATTACGCTGTACATCGGCGCCAGCTTTGGCGCGGGTAACTACGGTATGTGCGGTTGGGCCTACGAGCCCGATTTCTTGTTTGCTTGGCCCAGCGCCAGAACGGGTGTGATGGCGGGGCAGTCGGCGGCTAAGACCATGTCGCAGGTGGCCGAAGTTGCCGCGCAGCGTAAAGGTCTAGAGCCCGATCGAGAAGCGATTGCTCAGCAAGAAGCCCGCATACAGGCAGTATTCGATCGCCAAGAAGATGCCTTCTATACCTCGGGTCAGGTGCTTGATCACGGCGTGATTGATCCGCGTGATACCCGCAAGGTGCTGGCCTTTGTGTTGGAGACTTGTCTTGAAAGTCGCGCCCGCACACTTAACCCGAACGCCTTTGGCGTTGGCCGTATGTAGGGGGTGATATGAGTTTACCGACAACAGAATCGATTCAACTCGAACAAAAAAATGGCTGGCTCACCATTTGGTTTGACGGCATTGAAAACCGTAATGCTCTGACCGATCAGCGCGTGGGGGAAACCTTGGCGGTACTCAACGCGGTGGCTGACGATCTCACGGTACGAGGTATTACGCTACGGGGCAAAGGCGGGGTGTTCTCGGCCGGTGGTGATTTAAAAAGCTTTCGTAAATTTGCCGAGGCGCCCGATGAGGACGTGATCGAGATGAGCAAAAGCATTGCCTACTTACTGAACCGCTTAAACACCATGCCTCAGGTGACGGTGGCTCTAGTCGAAGGCGCCGCGATTGCCGGCGGCCTAGGTATTGTGTGCTGTTGCGATGTGGCGATTTGCCAAAGCAGCGCCAAGTTTGCCTTTAGTGAAACCATGATCGGTATTTCGCCAGCCCAAATTGCTCGCTTTGTGATGCAAAAACTCGGTTATGCCAAAGGCCGGCGTTTAATGCTGACCGCGGCGCGGTTCGACGGCGCTGAGGCCGGCAATCTTGGGTTGGCTGATTTCGTGGCCGATGATGTGGCGAGTTTAGAGGCACACGAAGTAAAAGTACGCAGAGATGTGCTCAAGTGTGCGCCCGGTGCGATCGCGGCAACCAAGGAACTGATTCTTGAACTGCCGTATATCGAGCCCGACTCAGTGGCTGATGTTGCGGGCCGAAACTTCACTAAACGGCTAAAAAGTGATGAGGGCAAAGAAGGTGTGAGCTCTTTCTTAGAGAAGCGTGCACCCAACTGGGCGCAAGAGCCTTAAGGACAAGTTATGAAACGTTTATCGACTTTGCTTATTGCGAACCGCGGTGAAATCGCCGTTCGTGTCATGAAAACGGCCCGAGAGATGGGCATCCGTACCATCGCTGTATATTCTGAGGCTGATGCCAATGCGGCTCACGTACGAGCCGCTGATCAAGCCGTGTGTATTGGTGCCGGACCGGTTGGGTCTTCGTATTTGCGTGCCGACGTTATTTTAGAGGTCGCCAAGCGTATGGGGGCCGATGCGGTGCACCCTGGCTACGGGTTTTTGTCAGAGAACGCAGGCTTTGCCAAAGCCTGCGCCGAGGCGGGTATTCTGTTTGTGGGGCCGCCGACTGTGGCTATTGATGTAATGGGCGACAAAGCCAGAGCAAAGCGAGCGATGCTAGAAGCTGGCGTGCCTTGTGTGCCTGGCTATCAAGACGAAGATCAGTCGACAGAGCGTTTGACCAGCGCTGCCAAAGCGATCGGTATGCCGGTTATGGTCAAAGCAGCGGCCGGTGGCGGTGGTCGCGGTATGCGTTTGGTGCACGAGGAATCCGAGCTCGAAAACGCGATTCAAATGGCACAATCCGAAGCGCAAAACGCCTTTGGTTCCAGTGAACTGATTATCGAGAAAGCCATTATTCGGCCGCGCCACGTCGAAATTCAGGTTTTTGCCGACGAGTTCGGCAACACGGTGCACTTAGGTGAGCGCGATTGTTCGGTGCAGCGCCGACACCAAAAAGTGATTGAAGAATCGCCCTGCCCGGTAATGACGGACGAGCTGCGCGCCGCCATGGGCGAGGCAGCGATTGGCGCTGCCAAAGCGGTGAACTATGTGGGTGCCGGCACGGTTGAGTTTTTGCTGGACGAGTCGGGCGAATTTTACTTTTTAGAGATGAATACGCGGCTGCAGGTAGAGCACCCAGTGACGGAATTGGTGACGGGCCTAGACTTAGTCGAATGGCAGCTGCGAGTGGCGCGTGGCGAGACACTGCCCCTGAGCCAAGATCAAATTCAATTGAATGGGCATGCGATTGAAGTGCGTTTGTACGCCGAGGACCCTTATGCCGGCTTTTTGCCAAGCACGGGGCCGATTCATTTATTCGCAACGCCAAGTGTGCCCGGTTTTCGGGTGGATTCGGGTGTTGCCAGCGGTGATGCTGTATCGCCTTTTTACGAGTCTATGGTCGCTAAGATCATGGCCTACGGTAAAACTCGAGAGGATGCACGTCAGCAGTTGGTCAGAGGATTGCAGGAAACGGCTTTATTAGGTTTGCCGAATAACCGCGACTTCTTGATTGATTTGCTGGAGCAGCCTGAATTTGCGAAGGGCGAGGCGACCACTGCGTTTATTGCGGACTGCTATGGTGATCAACCTGCCAAGCCTTCGGTATCTGAGATATCTCTGGTTGTTGCCGCTTGTTTGCAGCATCGCTTAGCTCGAGGTGTGGCGTCGGCAACCAGTTTGGGCGTTGCGCCCGAGTTACTCGAGTGGTCGTCAACAGGCAATGCGAACAGCGTTTATAGCTACGAGGTGGGTGAAAAGCTTAGTACCGTTACTTTGACAAGTCAGGGCTCGAATGCCTATACCGCTCGAGTGGGCGAAGCCACTTATCAGATTCAGGTGCTGAGCATGGCTTCTGAACACGCGGTGCTGGTCGTCAATGGTGTGCGCATGCCGCTGCATTTTATTGCCACGGATGATGCGACGATTCACATTGCCAGTACATCTCGTACCGATGTATTCGTTAACAAGGCGGTCTTACCCCCAAGCGCGGGCGAAGAAGTGGGCGGCGGTACCATCACGGCGCCTATGCACGGACTGCTACTAAGCGTAGATATCGAAGTTGGCGCCTCGGTGAGCAAGGGCGACCGTTTGGCGGTGTTAGAGGCCATGAAAATGCAGCACGGTATTACCGCGCCGATTGATGGTACAGTCACGGTTATTGGTGGCAAAGCGAATCAGCAGGTTGCCGCCGGTGATGTGCTGGTAGTGATAGAACCCGCCGAAGAATAAGGAGATTACAGTGCAGCAAGCCAAAGATTTTTTAGCCGAAAGCGAAGACGTATTCGCGCTGGTGTCAGGTTTGTCAGCGGAGGCTTTAGCGACCGCGACCGCCTTTAAACAATGGAGCATTGCCGACATCATTCAGCATTTGCATTTTTGGAACGAGGCTGCCCTTTTATCCTTAACTGATGCTGCGGGTTTTGAGGCCTTTTTCAAACCCGTTGGCGCCCATATTTTTAGCGGTAAAGATCTAAAGTCCTACGAGCGCGAATACTTTGCAAACCTGACGGCTGGCGAGCTCATTGATGCTTGGAAACATATGTACTTGGCTACCGCTCAGGCGTTTGAGCAAGCCGATCCTTCACAGCGTGTCGCGTGGGTTGGGCCTTCGATGAGTGCGCGCTCATCCATTACCGCCCGCCAAATGGAGACCTGGTCGCACGCGCAAGCCATATACGATGTTCTGGGTATTGACCGTGTTGATCAAGACCGCATTCGCAACATTGTCGTCTTGGGTATCAATACCTACGGTTGGACCTTTGTGAATCGCAAGCTCGATGTGCCCGATCCTATGCCCTATGTAAGTCTCGTATCCCCCTCAGGTGACGTCTGGAACTATGGTGACCCGCAAGAGGATAACTGTATTCATGGTTCTGCAGTGGCTTTTGCGCAAGTGGTAACGCAAACGCGCAATGTCGTCGATACCGATTTGCGGGTTGTTGGCGACAGCGCCAACTTGTGGATGGCCAACGCGCAGTGTTTTGCCGGTATGTTAGGGTATGAATCGAAGTTCGACCCTTCTATTTTTAGCCCGACCTTTTTCGGTGGCATTGTCA
>JALRFH010000164.1 GCA_023253715.1 Halieaceae bacterium | reverse complement strand
GTGCTTTATCTTGCGCCTGTAACACTGGCGCAATCAGCAAGGCACTCAGGCCTGCTAACCAAGCCCCTCTGGGTATCCCCAGGTTCGCTTTGATTGCTTTCGGGATGGGTTTCATCATGTGTAAGTCCTCTTCTCGTTTTTGCGCATATGCACATCCGCATCAAAAACGCTCGAGAAGAAAAATCACACTAGTATCAGAGAAATTATTTTCATTTGCGGAACGACATGAGGGTCTCAGTCGCTATTTGGCGCAAGAATTTTGCATCCGCTTCGTCCACCTCACCAAAGTACGTATAGGTCAAATGATCGAGCGTCCCCCCATAAACACTGAGGTAAACAACACAGGCGGCTAAATAGGTCCCTAGCATACTCGGATGTGAGCCATCGAAACTTTTGTGTAGCTGTATATCGGGGCGAGCTTTGTAGGCCCTATCAAATGCCAATCCCACAGGAATAACCATAGCGTTATTTTCTTCACCGACGTCGATGTAAGAACGTGCAATGGTATCAATCATATCCGCCCTTGCTCGCTGGTGCGGTGGCACATAGGCGTGCGTCATGTAAAACGCCACTTGTGCGCCAGTCTCGCGCGCTTTCTCGGCATAAAGCTTTGCGGTTTTATTGAAAACAGTTCGACGTTTGTCGCTTAAAACTTCGGCGCTTCCGCCCTGAAAAATAACCAGATCGAAAGGCTCATCAACACCCAATTTGCCGGGCGCCAATAGATTATTGATCGCATGATGCCACAAGGCCGCACCGCCGATGGTTGCTGATTTGTATTGCAAAGAATCCGCAAGTTTAGGGTTTAACTCTTCAACGATACGACGCACGTGGTTGTGTAAGCTGTCGTTGTAGTAAAAGTAACTGTTCCCTACGAACAAAATGCGTTCTGGCGCACTATTAACGAGCTGAGCCAATTTTTCGGCAGTAGCTAGGCTCGTACTCAATGCCAACAACAGACCAGTTAACAAGACGACCATAAGGTCTCTATTGGGTCGCTTTATTTTTCGGAAATCGCACATAGTTCTGCTCATGAGGGCTTAAAATTCATAAACGCTTGAATAGCCAAAAACCACCAGCCTCTCAGGCAACAACGCCAGCCACCAAACCCGTTAGCATAAGCACAATCGACGCCCAGGACATGACGGCATAGGCCTTGGACACAGAACTCGATACTTGTGCCACCTGAACCGCTGGCTCAAGGTAGATCACTTCCGATCGCACTAAAGAGTCTTTAACGGCTTGTAAGCCCTTAAGTTTTGACCATGCCTCAGAGATCTCCTCATAAGCCCACTGATGTTCCGGTGCGGCATCTAGCCAATCAAAAAATGCCCGTTTTTCGTCGGGATCGATCGTGTCACCGTCAAGTTTTGCCACCCAAGCAATAGCGTCGTCAACAATGTCGTCGGGTATACCTATGCCGAGCCACTCATCTAAAGACATGGCAACTCACGCTTGATTGAGCAGAGCCTCTAGCGAGCCGTCACTGAAGCCTAAAGTCTCTTTGAGATAACGACGACATAACCTCATACCGTGCGTTAAGTGGTTATCTACCGTGTGAACGCTGATTTTCATTTGATCCGCAATCTCTTTTTTGCTGTAGCCTTCAATCTGCCGAAATATGAAGACATTTCGACACACAGGCGGCAACCGATTAATAGCATCAACCAGTACTTGCTTGGACCACGCGTCATGGTAAACCCGATCCGCATCGGCTTGCGATTGCAGATCCAACAACACGTCGGTAAGGTCGGGCGCGAAGTGCTTCACCACTTTTTGATGCCGCAAACGACTAATCGCCAAGTTTCTAGCGGTACGATACCAATACGCTTTAATCGCATCGACCTCGATAGATTCCAGATTTAAATACACTTTCAATGACGCCTCTTGCACGACTTCCTCTAGATCAGAGTTGTCCAGCATCGAACCAAGCGCGGCAATAAGTTGACTACGGTAGCGCTCAATCAACGCTTCAAATTGTAGTTTTTTCAGAGGGTCGGCTGTAATCATTGTTATACGCCCACATGGGATATGAACGTATAGTTAAACCAATCGTCTAAAAAAGCAAGCTAATAAGATTTCACTCATGACTGTAGTACTGCAGGCGCCAACCAGAGCGCAACACCGGTAAGAAGTAACATGCTGACGATATTCAAGTAAACGCCCGCCCTGACCATGTCCGGGATACGAATAAAGCCCGAGGCAAACACAATCGCGTTGGGCGGTGTTGCCACCGGCAACATGAAAGCGCAACTGGCCGCCAGCGTGACCGGCACGACCAACATCAACACATCAATACCCGACTGCGTCGCAATCGCCCCAATCACCGGCAAAAAAGTCGCCGCCGTCGCTAAATTACTGGTCAGCTCGGTCAGAAAAATCACCAAACCTGCCGCCGACAAAATCACCACAATCACGCCCAAATCTGACAAAGGCGACAAACCCTCGCCCAGCCACAAAGCCAAACCACTTTGCGATACCGCAGAGGCCAAACTCAAACCCCCACCAAACAACACCAACACCCCCCAAGGTAGGCGCCCTACGTCGTGCCACACCATCAACTGCGATTGGCTTGGCGAGCCACTCGGAACCAAAAACAACAGCAAGGCCGCTGTCATCGCCACACCCGTATCACTTAAACCCGTAAGACCACTCGCTTCGGTAATCACCCGGCGGAACATCCAAGCCAAAATCACCAACACAAAAATAACCGCAACCCGCTTCTCCGCACTCGACATAGCCCCTAGTTCGGCCCGAAGTGTTTGCAAGTGAGCTTTCGCCCCCTCACTCTCAGGAATGTCAAAGGCAAAAGCCCATCGCGTTAAGATCAACCACGCCAAGGGCAACAAGACAACACTGACCGGTACACCCACCAGCATCCAGCTTAAAAAGCTAATTTCAATACCATAAGTGTCGGCCAAGAAGCCCGCCAGCAAAATATTCGGTGGAGTACCCACTAAAGTCGCCAAGCCCCCTATCGTGGCCGCATAAGCCAAACCCAGCAGCAACGCAATTTGAAAATTGCGTTTGTCACGCTCTGACACACCCTCCATATTCTCGGTCACCACCCCAGCCACCGAGACGGCAATAGGCATGAGCATCATGGTCGTGGAGGTGTTTGTCATCCACATCGACAGCACAGCTGCGACCACCATAAAACCCAAAATCAAACGCGCACCATCGGTGCCCGTGTGCGACAAAATCATCAGCGCAATGCGTTTATGTAGATTCCAGCGCTCGACCGCTAAGGCCAGAACGAAGGCGCCCAAAAACAAATAGATAATCGGGTGTGCGTACGATTGCGCCGCTTTGGCGATCGGGGCAATACCCAATAAATCAAAACACACTAAGGGCAAGAAAAAATAAGGTCAACCTGGTTGACAAATGGCTAGTTCTGCTGTATAGTAGAGCTATTGTTTAACTTTATTAAGGCTTATCATGGCTCAAGCACAGCGAGTAGTCAAACGTGTCACGCAAATCTTTGACAGTTGCCCAGCTCCCGTGTAATCCCTCGAGAACTAAGTCGATTTCTTCCGGAGACGCCCCGTGCTCATCAATCGATGCCTGATCAACAACGGTTTTTTCTCGCGTGCAATATCCTTTTTCA
>JALRFH010000094.1 GCA_023253715.1 Halieaceae bacterium | reverse complement strand
GAAGCCGGTGCCGGTGTGGACTCCCATGAGGCACCTCTGGGCGCATTGGTATTAGAAAGCATTGGCTCGGGAACGCTAATTGATCACGTGCAAATTGTTGGCTCCGCCGGCCGCGGTATGCGGGTAATCGGCGGTGATGTCGACATGGCTTATCTGAAACTGGATTTTACCCGTGGCGCGTCAATGTCTTTTGAGCAAGGCTATCAGGGTGATATCCAGTATTTGTGGGCTGAGCTTGATCAAAATGCCGATGAGCCGGTTTTGATTAGTGATTTAGACTCCGTTTTTCGCTCGCCGCCGCCGGAACGCTTTACTTCGCCACTTGTTGCGAATGCCACGCTGTTAGTGAGGGGCACTGCGCCATCGGCAATTCGTATCGATGGGCACGGCGGCTTGTACTTATTTAATTCGGCAATAGGTACAGATCCGAGTTTAGATGCGGCGTCCTTACCTTCTTACACGCACTGTATAGCTATTGACGATAATGCCAGTAGTTTTGTGGGAACTTCTTCGTTATCCACATTTTACATAGACTGGGATAAAACGCTGTTGCAGTGTGCTCGTCCCAACGCCACGAACTATACGTCGATTTACGGAACAGAGGCCAAGACATTTTCTGGATCAAGTACCTGGAGCGTGTCAGGGAATTGGCGTATCCCCCAGTTGCAAGGTTCAACTACCGGCGCCATTACAAATACTTACAGCTTTGATCCCAATACGACGTTTACAACCTCGACGCTCGGTACTAGAACGGTCAATACGGCCTTTTTGGAGCCAGTGAATTTCGTGGGCGCGGTAGATCCTGCCCTAGGACAATCGTGGTGGAGCGGTTGGGCGGTCTCTGGCCTTCCCGGAGATCAAGATGCCGATGGGGTTCCAGACAATGTTGATGCATTCATCAATGACCCTGCCGCCAGCGTCGACACCGATGGTGACGGCTTGCCCGACGATTGGAACCCCGGCTATACCGCAGCGGATTCGACGACAGCTTTAACGCTGGATGACGATGATGACAATGATGGTGTTGTTGATGGGCTCGACGCCTATCCGTTGAACGCCGCTAACCCAGAGGGCACCTGCCCTTCGTGGGCAACCACTGTTAGCATGGGGGTGTGTGCCCTACCCAATCAAATCATTAAAGACCGATATTTAACCGCTAGTGTTATTTGGATGGTGAATGGTCCAACCCGCGTGGGCAACGGTGATTTACCCATCATCGATGTCAATACTGTAGAAAATAACCTAGAGCCAACAGAATGGTTAAAGCCGACGCTCACGATTGAGGAAGGTTCTGAAATCCAGTTTGCCAATTTCGGTGACGTATTGCTGATCACACGCGGGGCTAAAATTAGCGCTCAAGGCGCAGAGGCGGCACCAATATTGTTTACGGGTAATGGCAGCAATGGGTTAATTATCGCGGGACTTGCACCGAGCGGGGCTTGTGCGGGCGCAGACGGTTTTTGCAATACCGCTTCCAGTCCGGCAGGTCTTTATGGTGGGGTCGACGCTAACGATAACAGCGGTGTTCTGAACTATGTGCTCTTAGAGCAACTGATTGATGGCGGTTCGACTGACTCACCTCCGGTGCTCGCGCTTTTGGGTGTAGGTGATGCGACAACCATTGACCATGTTGTCGTCGATGGCGCTTCTGATCGGGGTGTGTATGTCGCCGGCGGGACGGTACATATTAGCCATTTAGGCGTGACTGGCGCCTACGGCGATAGCCTTGCTTGGACCGATGGTTTCCAAGGTAGTATGCAGTTCGTTGTATTAGACATGGGTGAGCTGCAAACCGGGGACGGAATCCATGCCGAAAGTGGGTCTGGTAATGGCTTTGCGACCGGTTTAACGGATGCGCAGCGATCAGCTCCAACGATTGCCAACTTAACCATTTACAATGGCTCCATCGACGATTGGGTGTCGATTAACCTGCAAGATTCGGGCGCGCTAATTTTTGACTCGGTCATCATGAAAGGCGCAATTCGCCCTGAGGAATTTGAAAGCTGTGTCATTGGTGTCGAAGGCGACAACTTACAGGGTTTGGGGGCTTGGCTGGTCTTTGACGGCATTCTGGCCGACTGTCAGGGTGGTGCCGGCACAGGTTATTTCGCGAGTGTGGGCAATCTTGCGCAATCGCTGGGTATTATTTCAGCAGAAGCTGCTTTGGATGTGCGGTTAGCTTCGCTCTCGCCTCAAGCGCTGTTAGATACGCCCCAGGATTGGGTTGCGCGTCTGAGCGGCTTAACGTATGCCGCGGATCCCGCCAGATTTACCTCGGTGAGCTATCTCGGTGCGGTAGATCCTACGACTGGTGTGGATCCTTGGTGGTTGTTTGGAGCAACATCCGATGCGCCTGATGCGGACGGTGATGGAATTACCGATGCGGAAGATGCCTTCCCGAACGATGCAACAGAGTTCGTAGACTCCGACGGTGACGGCATTGGTGACGTTGCTGACACCGACGACGATAATGACGGAGTTTTGGATACGGCAGACGCATTCCCTTACGCGCCTCGTTTCAGTGTCGACGCGGATGGTGACGGGATTGCGGCGCTTATCGATCTGGACGATTCCGATAATGCGGTGGGG
>JALRFH010000071.1 GCA_023253715.1 Halieaceae bacterium | reverse complement strand
AACGCTTGACAATTATCAAACCTGTGGTATATTCATACTATAGCGATCGCTTAACGGGCGCGGTGGGTTAAAGGTTTGGTCATTGATTGTGACGTTGATGGGCGATCGCCTGCGGTTGAACGCGGGTGCCATCGTCCTTGTGGGTGATCTCGATATTGAGATCGAGCGGCGAGAGGAAACGGCCGTCCATCGAGGTCTCCACATAGGCGGTTATGCCATCGTAGGAGGTCGCATAAGAGTGGTCGTCGCCCGACATGATCACATCGAAGGCATGGCTCGCGATAAGAGCGCGGTCGTTGGCCATGTTGGTCTGAACCACACCGATCACCAGCTCGGCCCCGTCAGCACGCGCCTGCTTGGCGGCAGCGATGCCGGTGTCGACCGTCGACTGGAAAGCAAGGCGGTCAGGCGTTTAGATGATGCCGTAAAAGCGCACATGACCGAACCGCCCACTCTGCACCCTGTGATTGATCCCGCAAAATGTTTGGGATGTGGCGCTTGCGTCAATGCATGCCCTGAGGGCGATGTGTTGGGACTGATTGGTGGCAAATCTGTATTGATTAATGGCGCTAACTGTATTGGTCACGGTGCATGCAAAGCAGCCTGTCCATTCGACGCGATTGACCTAGTATTTGGTACGACTCGGCGGGGTGTATCGATTCCCGTGCTGTCACCGAGCTTTGAAAGCACAATGAGTGGTGTTTTTGTGGCGGGGGAGCTTGGTGGTATGGGTTTAGTTCGCAATGCCATCATTCAAGGTTCACAGGCGGTGACCAGTGCTGCTCATTTTTTAAAGGAACAAGCTCAAACGGGACACATTGACATGCTAATCGTCGGTGCCGGTCCTGCGGGCATTGCGGCGGCACTGCAAGCCAAAGCACTAGGGCTAGCCGCTACGGTGATCGAACAGTCTGAAGATTTGGGCGGTACAGTAGCTAATTTTCCGAAGAATAAACTCGTGATGACGGCGCCCGTAGAGCTCCCTCTAGTAGGTAAATTGAAGTTTCGAGAGACCTCAAAAGAAGCTCTATTAGATTTTTGGACGGGGGTCATAAACGAGCACAAACCCGATATTCGATTTGGTATTCAAATGGTGAGTGTCGAGGGCACTGCGCCCCATTTTCGTGTGCAGACCACGAAGGAAGAATTTTGCGCTCGAAGTGTGATTTTAGCATTGGGGCGGCGCGGGACACCCAGAAAGCTGGATGTTCCCGGAGAGCATTTGTCGAAAGTGGCTTACCGTCTAGCCGATCCCGAGCAATACGCTGATCAGCGTGTTTTGGTTGTTGGGGGAGGTGATTCTGCCATTGAGGCTGCATGTGAAATAGCTGAAGCTCAGGCTACACCGAATGTCGCTCTGTCTTATCGAGGCGAGGGATTCGCACGAGCAAAGCTAAAGAACCGCAAGCGTGTGGATGCGCTCGAGGCATCAGGTCGTTTGCGGGTCATGTTGGGCTCGAATGTTAAAGCGATTAAGGAAAACGGCGTGATCATTCTGAATGGTGACGTTGAAGAAGAAATGCCCAATGATGCTGTGTTGATTTGTGCAGGTGGTGTGTTACCTAATGCTTTGCTAGAAAAAATCGGTGTGTCTATGGATGTAAAATATGGGACCCCCTAGATTTTTTGCATGGCTTGTTATTTTGTGTTTGAGCGTCGTCTGTAACACAAGTAGAGCCGATTACTTAGAGGATGCTAGACAACTGATTCGCGCCAAGCAGTTCGATGATGCTATTCAAGCGTTAGAGGTGCTGCATGATAAGGCCCAAGGCACAGGAGAATCGCATTACCTTTTGGGATCTCTGTATTGGATGCAAGGGCATGGCGGCCAGGAAATAGCCAAATCACTCAGTGAGCTCGACAAAGCGGTCGAGCTAAAGCACGCGAAAGCTATGCACAGATTAGGGGTCTTGTATCTGGTCGGTGTAGAAGTCCCCCAAGACATCGCTCGCGCCCGAGAGTTATTGTCGACCGCGAATCAACTGGGGTATCGCTTGGCTGACACCCAATTGCTACACGCCCAGTCCGATTTTTTTGATATGGAAGAGTGGGATGCCTGTGCCCTGATTGATTATCAGCGCGATGGTGCGTTGTTGCCCGAAGATGGTTGGTCCGACCGCACAAAAAAGCGCGCTTTCTTCTGCGCAGTTGCCGCGTCTAATCTCAGTGCTTTAGAAATTTGGCTGGATAAAGGTTGGGGCTTACTTTGGCGAAATCGTTGGGGGCAAACTGGTTTGCATGTGGCGATCAATGCAAAATCTTACACTGCGTTAGAGTGGTTGTTGCGACAGGGTGCGACAGTGGACGCGCCCGATGATCGAGGTAATACACCTTTGCATATTGCTGTGGCACTACAAGATCAAACCAGTATCGACCTTTTGCTCCAATACAAGGCAGATTGGTCTATTCGCAATCGTGCCGATGCTTCTCCGCTTGATTTAACGTCCAGCGACACTCTTCGGACCTATGCTTTGGACCGCGGAGCAAGGCCGCTAAAAAAACAGGTTACAGAGCGCAAAAAACCGATCAATTTCGCGAATAGCAAGGCTGCTCAGTATGGTGTCTTCGCACAATGGCCTCCGATCAATGTCGCGGCATGGCTGGGCAAAAAAGATGCTGTAAAAATATTGTTGCCGAGCGCCGATCTTGCGTCTACTGACCCCGAAAACTATACCGCGCTGATGCGTGCGGCGTGTGCGGGGCATCAAACGGTGTATCAGATTCTACAATCTGCAGGTGCTGATAACGCCATTACGCCAGAGCAAAGGATTGATTTAGTGCAGTGCCTTGCTGCTAACCAATGGCGTGAAGAGTTTACTGCTGCCTCTCGCGAACTCGTTACGAGTTTGATGGCAGCAGAGGAATTCAATGCCTTTTTGAGTTTGGTTGCGACAGCTGGATTTACTGACGAACTGCAAGCTTTACTCTCGCGGGAGTCCGAGAATCGGCGGGTAAATACGGTTACTCTTAAACGTATTGTGCAACTTAATAATCAAGAACTGACAGCCCAAATCTTCAAGTTTGCTACACCTGAAATACAGCAGCGGGTGTTTTTTGACGCTTTAAAGTATGGCTGGGATATACCTGCAAATTTCTTGCAGTTAAGCGTCAAAAACCAGTGGGTTGATGCTGAGCTTGATACACCTTTGATCGCGAGCAGTTCGGCAGGTAACGCCGAAGCAGTAAAGGCGCTTATCCCGTTCTCTGAGATTGATGTACAAAATAAAGCGGGCAATAGCGCTTTGCATTCCGCGGTTTTAGGTAATCATCCAGAAGTCGTTCAAGCGCTTTTGCAAGCAGGATCTGATGTTGAGGTTCGTAATGAAGAAAGTTTAACGCCTTTGATGTTGGCGGTAGATGTTGCGAGTGATGAGCTAGTTCAATTACTCCTCGTAGCGGGTGCGAACCCAGACCGGCGTGACAAATTTGGAGTGTCTGTGGTCGAGCGCGCTAAGGCCATAGGGCGCTCCGATTTTCAGGACCTTCTGAGGCGCTGAGTTCTCAATAAACAACGTATCGATTTAAATTCGGCTGTGCTGTAATCTTGGGTTCAAATCTTTGGAGCCCAGCAAATGATACGTCTTACCTTACTTCTCTCTTTTTTCTGTTTTTCATTAAATGCCTTGGGCGCCATGCCCGCTGGTATGCAAAAAGACGGCTTTATTAAAGGTTATGGTCCCTTTGTGCCAGTACAAGAAGACTGGCCGGTGTCTCGGGATACAGAGTTTAAGGTGGTTTTTGATTTAGCAAAGGCAGCAGCGCCAGGCGAGATTAACAAAACCATTTTATCTGCTGCTCGCTTTATTAATATGCACGTCGATGCGGGTTTTGCACCTGACAAAATAAACGTTGTGGTTGTTGTGCACGGCAGTGGTGGTGGCGATGTCGGTAATGACGAGTACTACGAAGAAAAGACCATGCACAAGAATGTGAATGCTCCCTTGGTGAAAGCTTTGGCTGATAAGGGCGTGCAATTCATCGTCTGCGGGCAAAGCGCAGCATTTTTTGGAATGACGCAATCGGACTTCTTGCCCGAAGTGCAAATGGCCTTGTCGGCAATGACGGCGCATGCTGTGCTACAACAGCAGGGCTATACCTTGAATCCATTTTAAACCGGGTCGAAGTACTGTCGGGGCGGTCACAGCTCCTGTTGTCATTCTTAAAGGTGTGTTAACGGCAGCTCCGTAGTACTTTTCATGGTTTCCATCACGAAACTCGAGCTTACATCAAATAAATCTGCTCGAATGAGTTTTTGATACACTCGATCATAGCCGTCGATATCGCTGACGAGTGCCTTAATGAGATAATCTAAATCGCCGCTCATTCGGTGTACCTCAATAATTTCCGGAATCTGATCAACAATCGTACGAAAGTTTGCAGACCACTGGGCGTTGTGCTGGTTGGTACGGATTGAGACGTAAACGGTCAGGGGTAGATTGAGTTTGCGCGCGTCGAGTAGGGTTGTGCGTTTCGTTATGACGCCGTGATCTTCCAATTTTTTGATGGTTCGCCAAACACTGGATTTTGATTGGTTAAGTCGCTCTGCTAAATCCTGCAAGGACAAGGATGCATCACGCTGAATCAGCTGAAGTAGATTTTTTTCAAATCGGCTATATTTGCTATGATGTTTCATTTTTATAAAAAATTCCGGGATTTTTTTCTATATAGAGTAATAAAAAGAATACAAAAAGGGAACTTTGCTCGTTAGCTATCAGATACGCTGAATCATCCAAAGCGAGGCGATGCTCATGTCACAAAAAGCAAGCATACCGACATACATCGGTGAACTGCCGATCACCTATTGTGATTACGCAGCATCAGGGCGAGCTGCAGAGACAATCGAGGAATATGTCCATGAGCAAGTTTTGCCCTATTACGCCAATACACACAGTGACTCATCGTTTTGTGGTAGGTATACCTCACGACTTCGAGAATCTGCACGAAAAACCATTAGAGATGCGTTAGGTGCAGATCACAACCATGCAGTGTTGTTTGCCGGATCGGGTGCTACGGGTGCGGTTGATAAACTTATACGCCTGCTCGATCAGGTTTACGAGCCAGAATCGTTAGAAGTTTTTATTGGACCTTACGAGCATCACTCGAATGACTTGCCGTGGCGGGCTTCTAAGTGGCGTACGCGACGCATAGCGCTGGATCGAAGTGGTGTTATTGATCTAAAACAGCTGGCTACTGCCTTGGCCGATAGTACGGCGAGTCATCGTATTGTCGCTGTATCCGCGGTCTCTAATGTGACAGGGTTAATCACTGACCTCGAGGGCATCGTTCGAATTTGCCGTGAGAAGAACGCTGACATAGTGCTTGATTGCGCCGCTGCGGCTCCCTACCTACCTTTGGCTGAATTATTTTCAGGGGGCGCCATTAGTGCGATGTTTTGGTCACCTCATAAATTCAGTGGCGGTCCAGGTGCGAGTGGGGTGTTAGCGGTAAAACAAGAGTGGTTGCAGGTGCCCGAACCCGTCACCAAAGGTGGCGGCACCGTGCGATTTGTGTCGGGCTCTCGTTGCGATTTGGTCGCGGACTTGATTCGCAGGCACGAGGGAGGAACTCCAAATATACTTGGAGATATTCGTGCTGCTCTCGCACTGCAACTGAAATGCTCGAAAGGGGAGTCCTGGCTGGCTGAATACTATTTGTCCCTTGCGTGCATCGTGCGCTCGCGCCTTAAAAAAATCCCAAATTTAAACCTACTGGGGCCGACGTCAGGTAATTTTATGCCAACCGTAGCATTCAATATTGTGAGTCGAGACCGAACCTTGCCTTACAGTCAGGTAGTCGCTTTACTGAGTGACCTGTATGGGATACAAGCTCGGGGTGGATGCTCCTGTGCTGGGCCGTACGCGCACCATTTGTTGGGTATTAGCGAGAGTGACTCGGAGGTTATCGCTAGAAAAATTGAACAGGGCGACAGTAGTCAGCGTCCGGGTTGGGTGCGTGTAAGTTTCAGCGATAGTATGACGTACTCGGAGGTTGGCTTTGTTCTTGACGCTATAGAACAACTTGCTCGTTACGCGGATTCAGTTGATCGTTTTATGGTGAAAGTAATGGACGTTTCTAGCAGTATGCTTCACGAAGAAAATTTTAGGCCGCTGGAACTGTTTAATCCCGTTTCCTCAACTTATACAGCCCCCGACATTGATTATCAGCAAATCATAGCGCGTGCGAGGGAATGGTTATTAGACGTGGCTGGGCCTTGAATCCGAGCGCGAGATAGGTGTGCTAGGCATCCGCAGGAATCGCGAATAGCACTATCATAAGTAAAATCATGGCTAGTGCACTGTAGCTCAGTGTTAAAATGCGCCGCTTTAACCCGACTTCGCAGTGGTTAACACGAGCAATCGTGATAATGGTCTGAAGAAAATAGTAAAGTGCAAAGGCTCGTGATGCCATTGCAACAATCGCGAAAATATCGCTGCTCCAGATGATGGCGCATGATAGTCCCAAAATAACGGTGTAGCCCGTATGTGCTGTGATTCGCCCATCGGTCTCTTGTTCGATAACGCCTCCCGCTCCAATGGTATCGGCGACTGCAGCACTAAACTGGCTCATTACCGCGGCAAGAATGAGCATTGTCGGGAGAACGAAGGCGACTTCTTTGCCGAGTTCAATAATGGCGGTATCCGTAGGTTTAATGTCGGTAAATTGGCCTAAGAGCGGCATTGCTAGAGCCACGAAGCCGATATAAATGAGTCCCGCCAACCATTGTGCATTACGCATCGTTCTAGCGCGCACGTCGGGGGGGTAAGCAGCTCTTAAATAGAGAGAGGTTTCAAAACCTTGAACTATGAGTAGCAGCCCGCCTAGTTGGCGAAAGGTGTCCACCGCGTGTTCAAATCTGGGCGGGCTAAGCGGCAGTGCCTCAGAATCAAGATCAAATAACAGCAGCCCCACTAAAAGTGCGGAAATAATTGCTAGCTTTACGGTGACTGAGTAAAGCTCTAAGCGTTCTAAGCCAGATAGTCCACGCCGGTATCCATAAAAGCCAATACTTATCAAAATTCCTGTCGTAAGCATGTTGGCATACAGAGGCTCATTAATCTCGAAACCCTCCAAGACAAAACTACTGAGAAGCCTCAGGTAAAAAGCGATGGAGATCACGTAGGCTAATGCAAGGGCGATGTCTGACAGGCGCTCAGCGAAATCGAGATGGTTGCCACGCCATCGGTTCGGCTCAAAATTTTCGTGCAAAATATTGTAGCGAAGCGCTGAACCTACCCAAAGCGACAAGCCAATAATTAAGCTAATCGCGATCAGGGCATACCCGCCAGCGAGATGCGCGAGAATTGGCACTACCACCAAAAATCCGCTGCCAATAATGGATGCTAAGGGGGTGACGGTAGCTTGCCAGTCGATGTTCCTTACCAGCTTTGGTCTAAGCATTGTGCCAATGGCGACCGTACCAGCAGCGATTAATAGCCAGTCGATGGTGTTCACAATATGACTTTTAGGTTGAAGTCTATCGGCGAACGCTTGAGATCACAAAGACCCGTAACGTGCCACCATTGGGTATTTTTTAGCGCCGTTGATTGCCATCGACTATTCATACTTGCGCCGCGTTTCTAAACAGCAAGCCATATTTGAAACGTCCGATGTTAGAGCGTTGATAAAGAATCAAAAGTGCGACAAATAAAGCCAGTACCTCAGCCGTGGGGGCTGAATACCAAATGGTTTGTACGCCTAAGTACTGACTGAGTAAGAAAACCAGCGGAATCGAAAAACAGTAGGTTTTTACGATGCTCATGATTGCAGCGCGTTTAGCATCGCCGATACTTTGAAATAGCATTCCGACGATCATTAAGGGCCCCATGAGTGACAAAGCTGCTGTCCAAATGGGAAGGATCTGATCGACAAGAGCAATGACCTCTGTTGCATTAACAAACCAAGAGCCAATGCTTGCACTCAGATACAAGAGTAACCCCTGAACTAAGAAGCCGTAAAACAACGAGACCCACAGGGCCGTTCTGATCGCATCGTTGGCCCGATCGAGTTGTTTGGCGCCGTAGGTGTTTCCCACAATACTCTGAAAGGCCAGGCTAAGACCTAAGAGCGGCAAAAACACAAAGGTCATGACTCGATTGATAATGCCGTAGGCACTGACTGTGACCCCGTACTGCTCTGGTGGCAATGTCTGTAAGTTGTACAAGATGGCACCTGAAGATAAAGCCAAACCAATGTAACGAAGACTTGATGGCGCCCCTAAGCTAATAAATCGAACCCAGTAATCGAAGCGTGAGCTTAGCGTCACAAAGGGAAGGTTTAGGTCGTTGCGTTGACGTAATCTAAAGTTTGCTAAGGCCAACAGCCCGATAATTTGGGCACACACCGTGCCGTACGCAGAGCCTGCTACTCCCCAATTCAGCTTCACGATGAACACATAATTCAAAATCGCATTTAAACAAACCGTGGCCAAAGATACGGTAGTCATAAAACGTATGTTGCCCTCGCAGCGCAAAGAATCGCCATTAACCGCTAATGCAAATGAGATGGGGGTGGCACAGGCCATAATCAGTAAGTAATCATGACTTAAGGTAGCGAGCTCGCTTTGCCCTTGGTTGATTGCCAGTGTCAGGGTTTGCCCGAAGTGTAAAAAGAACGCAATTAGAATGGCACTGACCAGCAGCGACAGGGATAAAGCTTGAGCGTAGGCTTCCCGGGCGTGTATGTAATCTTTGGCGCCCAGCGCTCTGGCCATGATGCTCGCAAAACCATTCGCGACCAAGGTAGATAACGCAACAAAAAATATGGTGGCGGGAAAGGTTGCGGTGACAGCGGCGAGCGCCTCGGCACCCACAAATACCCCCAAAAAATACGCGTCGATCAGATTAAACGAACCATTCACCAGCATCATAAAAATAATGGGTAAGGCGGTTTTAATGAACACCTGGCGGGTCGAACCGACTAAATACGCATTTTGGGTGGTCATCATTTATCCTTGACTTCGCTCGGGAGATGGCTCAGCCGCGCGCTGGTGTTTATTGAAATGCGGGCATGATTATCGACCTCTACACACACTGGGTCAATTGAGCCTTTGGTATTCAACGCCATTGCCTGCAACTCGTGGGTCCTCTATTCTCGACGGCACGCCAAAACAATAGAGCATAATGATGCACGATTTTATAGCCGGGTTGCCGCAAGCGGCGATCGATGCGTTTTACCAATACAGCCATGAGCGGTCTTATGCCGCGGATGCCACGATTTATTGCCAGGGCGATGCGCCCACCGATATGTTTCAAGTATTAACTGGAGGTGTCGTCCTGTATAACTATTCGGTCAATGGTAAAGAAATTTTAACCAGCCACTTTTTGGCGGGCGACTGTTTTGGTGACATGGGCTTGATTGACGGCCAGCCGCGAGTGAGCCATGCGAGAACGGTTAAGGTGACAAGGGTGCGTGTTTTGCCCAAGGCCGCATTTGACCGCTTACTAAAGCAGTTTCCTGAATTTGCGCAAACCTTATTGTTGGGCATGTGTCAGCGATTGCGCTACGCCTATTGGCAGATCGTTGAAGGCAACGGCTATGCCTCTTTGGAAGAACGCTTAGCGCTGAGCCTAGTGCGTTTAGCTCACAGCAAAGGAGTGGTTAATTCGGAGCATCAATCGTACCTCTCGATGTCGCAAGATGAACTGGCAAGATTGCTAGGCTCGAGCCGCCAAACTATCAACAAAACGCTGCAGATTATGGTCGAGCGCGGCTATATCGAGGTGAAATACGCCAAGATTTACTTTCGGGACATCGCTGCTATGCGCAAAGATTACGACTATATCATGGGACCCGAGCAAGTCACCCTAGGCTAATAAAATGTCATGATGGATATAAAAAAAAAGGCCCCGAGGTGGGGGCCTTTACTAGGTGCAGTATGTCTTAGAAAGAATACTCCGCTGAGATCGCCCAAGTACGGGGTGGAGTATATCCGCCGTTGGCGATGAGTGTTACGTCGAAGGTGTTAATAAGCTCTCGTTCATCCGACAAGTTTTTGCCTTCAACAGCAAAGCGCCATTTCTCGTCTGCGGTAGTAAACGCGGCCATGGCATTGTACATCCAGTAACTGTCACCACGCTGAGCCGTTTTAATGGGGTTGGTTAGATCGATCGGCGAGTTTAACCACATTTCATCCTGAAAGCTGGCGTCAGCCGCAAGTGTTAAGTTGCCACCCGCCATTGCGGTTTGATACAAGGCTCTGATTTGCCCTGTCCATTCAGGGGCATAGCCCAGCTCAGTTGTTGACGCCTTGTTGGTGAACGAACCGTCCGCATTCTGGAAGGGGTATTCATCAACCGTTTGATCTAGGTAACCAACGTTGGCGTTCAGTAGTAATCCTTCCATGGGAGTCTGCCACGTGAGTTCGGCTTCAAAACCCTCGGATGACACTTTACCGACGTTGCGTGTAACTGCGACTAAGTCCGCACCATCAAGTAGGATGGTTTGCATCTGTTTTTCTTCATAATCGTTAGAGAAAAACTCAGCGTTCAAGCGCAAAGTGCCGTCAAGCAGGGTCGATTTTAATCCGAGCGTATAGGTTGTTACTGTTTCGGGATCAAACGCTTTGTTGTTGGTAGAGTTACTGTTGAAGCCCCCAGATTTGAATCCTTGCGAATAACCGGCGTAGACCATCATGTTATCATCCAGGCGATATTTAATACGTGCGCTCGGGGTAAACTCTGTCCAGGTGTCACTATCTGCAAGATCTTGTGTTTCGTTAGTCTCAAAGTAGCTGGTGTACGGGGTGGCCCATGCCGCCCAGCCTGCACCGCTGGCATTGATGCCATCAATAGCTTGTTGCACTGCAGCTTCCATGCCCGGTGCAATGGCTAAGGGTAATTGTCCGCCGGCGACAAAACTGGTCACGGCTAGTGCGTAGTAACCTCTGCGGTAAGTTAGGCGGGATGACTGCGCTTTCTCATCTTCGGTGTAGCGAGCGCCGATAGAGAACTGTAGTCTATCGTTCATGTCCCAGTCTACGTTGCCGTAGATCGATTTGGAGGTAACGTCGCGAAGATCGTAAATGGTTTCGCCTAGCTGATTTCGCGTGCCAAGCAGGTAGGGCATCTGCGGCGTCTCGCCACCGTCCTGATTCATTTCACCATCTAGGTAATACAAGCCAACAACCGCTTGTAAGTCGTCACTGCTGTAGTTAAGTTGAAACTCTTGGCTGAAGTCTTCCGTGTGGATGGTGTCTCGGATTGTTTGGATCCAAAGTTGCTCGGATGTGTCAAAATCGTACACCTGAACCGAATCCATATCACGAGATGCGGTAATCGATTTTAGTGTTAATTGGTCATTGATCTCCCATTCCACTTTCACGTCGAAGTTGGTTTGTTCAAAACCACGTTTGCTGAAGTCGTTATAGGCCGTACTGACTTTATCTGGATCGGTGGAAATGCTGAGGTCGTGGCCTTCTGAGTAAACCCCCGCTCCAGGGAAAAATACTTGATTTGCGGTGGTCAGAATAGCTGAGAGAATGCCCAGGGTGCCCGTATTTAGAGCAATACGATTAGGTAAGACTGGGGCAGAGTCGTCGTTAATATAAGATGCGTTGAATCTGACCGAGACTGCGTCGCTGGCTTGCCACAGAAGCCCTGCGCGAGCTGACTGAACGTCTTTACCCCAGAATTCTCGGTTATCTACGGTGTTTTTCTGCCAGCCATCTTGTTGGACGTTGGCGAAGGCCAAAGTGCCCGCTAAGGTGTCCGATAAGGGGCCTGAAACCTCTGCTTTTACTCGATTGTAACCGTCAGAGCCGAGTTTGAGTTCGACATTGCCGGTAAATTCATTACTGGGGTCGCGGGTGATGTAACGAATAGCGCCACCAATAGTGTTACGTCCATATAGGTGCCCTTGGGGACCTTTTAGAATTTCAATTCGTTCCACATCTAAAAGTTCTAGCATGCCGCCCGTTGTGCGCTCTGAGTACACGTCATCGATATAGATGCCAATGCCTTGATCGTAGCCCGGGTTGTTACCGATACCGCGCATGTAAACGCCAATGGCGCCCGCGACTAAGCCGCTGGTTTCGTGCACTTGCACGTTGGGGCTCATTTTGCCAACTTCTACCAAGTTGTCGATTTGCGCGTTTTTAAGATCTTTCGCCGTAAAGGCTGAGATAGACATCGGAACATCTTGCAGATTTTCGCTGCGTTTACGAGCGGTAACGACAACTTCCTCCAGTGCACCTGCTTGCGCTAGAACAGGTGTGGAATCAAGCGTTATCGCCGCTAACACTGCTAATCCTAATATTGATTTTTTACCCGTGTATTTCATTCTTCTCTCCCGGCTCGGAAAATTATTGTTATTGCCCCCATCTATCCTGTAGAGGTTCAGTAAAGTTACCAGACGATTGTAGCGGGTCAATACGCCAAATGAGCTAAAATTTGCCAAATCGACGCCGCCGCAATGAGGTCATCGTTAGAGTGATGTAGCTTGAGCCTCGCATTCGTATCGCGTATGTTTAAGCACCCTATTTGTGAGCGAGAGATATGATGTCTACCACCGTAAAAAGTTACGCCGCTTTTGATCCTGATTCTTTGTTGGGTGATTGGGCGCTGGAGCGTCGTGCCACCGAGCCTAAAGACATCGCCATCGAGATTCGTTATTGCGGCGTCTGCCACAGCGATTTGCACTCGGCCAAAAACCACTGGGGCAATACGCATTACCCCTTGGTGCCAGGGCATGAAATCGTGGGCGTGGTGACCGAAGTCGGAAGCGAAGTCACCAAACATAAAGTCGGTGACTGGGTTGCCGTGGGTTGTTTGGTCGATAGTTGCGGCACCTGCGGCTCTTGCCACGATGGTGAAGAGCAGTATTGTGAGCGAGGATCTATAGGGACGTATGGAGGGGTCGGTCGTGATGGAAAACCGACCCAAGGCGGATACTCGCAGAAAATCGTTGTAGTCGAAGATTTTGTTTTAAGTGTGCCGCAAGGGCTCGATCCCGCTTCCGCGGCACCACTGTTGTGTGCTGGTATCACTTCGTATTCGCCACTAAATTTTCACAAAGTGGGTCCCGGCATGAAGGTTGGGGTGATCGGCTTGGGCGGATTAGGGCACATGGCATTAAAGTTTGCCGTGGCCATGGGGGCGGAAGTCACCATGTTTACCACCTCTGAGTCCAAGCGCGAGGAGGCGGCAAGATTGGGTGCACATCATGTCGTCCTGTCGACTGAGCGCGCTGAAATGAAAGCAACCTTTAACACCCTAGATTTGATTGTTGATACCGTGCCAGTGCCTCATGATTTGGGTGGCTACTTGCGTTGCTTACGCCGGAACGGCAACTTGGTGATGACGGGGCCCATTGGCTTGCAAGAACCGCCATTAAACAATGGCTTGTTGATGATGGGGCGCAAAGCAGTGTCGGGTTCCGCCATTGGCGGTATCGCAGAAACACAGCAGATGCTGGATTTTTGCGCGGAGACAGGCGTCACTTGCGAAATCGAGATGATCGCTATGGATTACATCAACGAAGCCTACGAGCGTCTCGAAAAAAATGATGTTCACTACCGCTTCGTCATCGACATGGCGACACTTTAAAAGTCGATGTCATGAGGCGCTAGTGATTTTTTAACGCCTCGACTTGTTCTTTTTTATTGGAGGGCACTGTGCTGAAACGGTCGGTATAGTGTTCTCTCCAGTCAAGGTCGGGCAAGGGCAGTTGTAGGCTGTCATGCTCTCGCGCTGGTGTGAATACGGGTATCGGAGTTTTAGAGCGGCGTTGTTCGAGCCAAAATACGCCGTCGTACTCACCGCTATTACCTCGCGTTGCGATAAGATCGATGTCGCCATCGTCGTCCATGTCGTATGAAATGTATTGGTCGTACATGCCGCGAATACGGCGTGATACATCGTGACGGGTCCATTGTTTACTCGTATCCCCAGGGTTTTCAAACCATGCGATACGCGCGACAGAAGAGTTCCTCGTCACTCGTGGATCGTCTTGCGTGCGAGAGTCTCCAGAATAGCCGCCTTTTAAGATATTGAGGCCAGAGTAGCCGCCGGTGATCGCATCGATATCGCCGTCGCCATCGATATCCCCGATACCGACGCCGATAATCCAATCAGGTAAGGTGTTGCCGATTCTCGTATACCGCCAGGGCTGTTCAAGATCCTCCGGCTGTTTGAGCCAACCGAGCCCAGCATGGCTCCACTGCCGTGAGCCTTCGAATTCTAGTACGTTGGTGATGAGGTCTAGGCGCCCATCGTTATCGATATCGGCAAACTCAGCGTTGAAAGCTTGTGATCTACCTTGCCAATTCTTCGAGGTGTTGAATAACGCACTGATTTGAATGGGAATTGAGCGATGGCGCATTTGACCGCTGTCATCGGTTCCTATGTTTTCAATGATGTACATCTGGTGTTGTACACGTTTTGCCACGAGTACATCGAGATCGCCATCTTTGTCTATGTCGATAGGAATGACTTGGTTGGGTACGCCGCCTGTGAATAGTACTTGCTCTTGCCAGGATTTGTCTTTTAGCGGGTCGCCCTGTACATAAAATGCCGAAGTAGTGCGGTCAGTTGCGTTGGCGTCGTTTGCATCTACAACGTCAGCGTGTCCTTTATTGGCTCCCAACACCTCCAGCTGACCGTCACCGTTCAGGTCTGCCAGCGCGGTTTGAATCCACGAGCCACGGTTTTGAGTAAGCGAGGGAATCAGGTGTGGCCAAGGTTGGGTGCGTGCTTGGGCACCTGGATTTTGAAAGTAGGCAAGGTGTGCGTCTTCGCAAGCGACCACCATGTCAATCCAGCCATCGCCATTGAGATCGCCAACCGCGACATCCTCTATGGCACCAACCAGTGCTCCTTGGGCAATGGTGATGTTGAACCATACATCAGCAGAGCCATTATTAAAGGCGATTCGTAAGTGGTGTGAATCCTCATGCACCGACACAATATCGATTTTGCCATCATTATCAAAATCAGCCATTGCCAGGCCATCACCGCCACGAATGGGTTCACCGCCATTTATTTTTTCGTCATCAATGCGGTGTTCGATCCAACTAACATGAAAGCCAGATTGTGTCTCGAGCGCCATTTTCTCTGCGATTGGTGTTGCGCTGTGTGTGGAGATTGAGACCGACCCAAAAAGCGATGCTGTGATAGCTAGGGCGTAAGTGATTTGTCTAGGGCGGCGCATGGGTCTTATTCCTTAGAGTATCTGTTGGTAAGTCTCTGGGTGCTTTAAGTCATGTTTTAGTCGTTGCCCCGAGAGCTCCATCAATTCGGGGTACAGATTCAAAAAACCTTGTTCAATGGTCTCGCGGTTTTGTTGGATGTCAGCAATAGAATCCGCAAATTTGTTGCGGTAGCGAATCCGACTTGCCGCACGCTCAATCACTTTGAATATCATATCTTCGTCGCGGTAAGCGCCAAACCAATCCTGTGTTGTCATTCGTCCTAGCGCAAAGCGCATGGTTTCGCTCGGAACTAGGTGTCGGGAATTGTCCAGTAATTCATAGGTTTGCTCGATGAAGTCGGCGAGAGATAATTCGTAAAAACTGTCCCAGTGTTTGCACAGTAAATAATCAAAATAGATATCAATGGCAACGCCCGCAAACCGTCGAGTGTTATCTCTAAATAGTGGCTTTAAGTTGACAACGTAGGGGTGCCGGTCCGTTAGGGCGTCGACTTTACGGTGATTG
>JALRFH010000209.1 GCA_023253715.1 Halieaceae bacterium | reverse complement strand
AACCAAACATTTACCATGTATACTGGCGAGGGACGTAATGGTAAATCGGTATTGGTATCTTTGATGGGAAAGATTCTGGGAGATTACAAAGTAGATGTACCATTGGGTCTAATTTGCGGTAACCGCGTAGCGGAAGGTGGTACTAGTGCAGAAAAGGCGGCTTTAAAGGGAGCTAGATATGCGGTATTTCAAGAACCGAGAAAAGGTGACAAAATCAATGAAGGTAAAATGAAGGAATTGACCAGTGGAAAAGATGCGATTTCTTGCAGAGCACCTTATATGCCAAACATGATCACCTTTATTCCTCAAGCAACTTTCGCAATTGCTTGTAATATCATGATGGAAGTGGACAGTAATGATGGTGGTACTTGGCGTCGTATTCGCGTTGCAGAATTTCTATCATACTTTACCGAAAATCCGGTAGATAATGATCCAAATCGTCCTTATCAGTTTCCAATCGATTGTGAAATCGATAATAAATTTGATAGATGGAAAGAGGTATTCATGTCTATGCTTATTGACCGCGTCTTAAAGACAAATGGATATGTGAAGGATTGTGATATGGTGATGGCAGCAAGTAATAAATACAAGCAGAGCCAAGACTTATTCAGTCAGTACTTTGATGAACGCATTATGATCGATGCAGACAGCACTCTCAACAAGAGCAATTTGTATGAAGATTGTAAAGTATGGTATTCGAATAATGCCAATGTAAAATGTCCTACTTCTCGCGAATTAGCCGATAACTTGGATAAAATGTATAGGAAAAATGTGCGAGGAAAATGGAAAGGTATTGCAATTAACTATGGAAACGACAATGATGATGACAATGACGAGATAAAGGCGATAGCGTAAGCGACTGCGATACCGAGCAAGAACGTAAAGCTCAGCTTCAGCCGATCGTGACTGTGAAAGTGAACCTCGGGAATTAAATCGCTCAACGCGATACAGACAAAGGCGCCAGCAGCGAAGGCCAGAGTTGCGCCCAACAAACCCGGCGCCATCCCATCCAGAGATTGAAAGCCCAAGTAAAACAACAAGGCACCCAAAGGGCACATCAAAGCAAAAATCAAATTAACGGCGCGCTGAGCATTCATGCTCAGTCCAGCGGCTCGCGCCAATGTTGCGATGGACACCGCATCCAAAGGCTTGTGCAGCAAAATAGCGATAAATACACCCAGGCCGACCCATGCCACGTCAGTCGAACTCGTTCCTTCAGCCAACACCACAGCACCCAGAGCCACGCCGTCGATGATCGTGTGTACACTCAAGCCAAAAGCAATGCTTAACCAGCTCATTGGGTGCACCTTAACGGTTATCGACGGTGCCACGTCGTGATCGTGATGATGTGAGTGATGATCGTGGTCACAATGGCTGTGGTCCGCCGCTGGGGTGAAGTCGTGCTGATGAAAATGGAATAGTCGCAACAGTAAGAGCATGCTGACTAAACCTATCATCAACCACCAAACGACCTCGTCGATACCATAGCCTTCACCAAACTCCGCCAACGCATGGGGCAGCAGATGATAAAAAGCCACGCCTAACATCAAACCCGATACGGCACTCATGGCCAGCTGCGTTCGCGTGTGCGTCATCGTGATCAGACGCGGCAACATGCCACCGGCATATGAGCCGACAGCGATAGCGCCGCAGTAAAACAACAATGTATTCCAAGCCGTGATCAAGCATGCCTCCAAGCAATGACGCGCTGGCGTTAACGCGGTATTATCCCATAACCGCAACGCGCTGTAAGCTCGTCCATTCATGTTTTACTAAGCGACCGCCATGACCCAACCCTTCCCACTCGACATCTACGCTGGCGCCACTGCTTTTAAGCGCCTGCAAGAGCGCGGCTGGGAAAGCAACTTGTTCGAGTTACTGGTAGGTGCATCGGGAGGACCAAAATGGTTAGTCCTGTGCCAACTGGATATGGCTTTAAACGAAACCTTGCTAGCGAAGCGGTCAAGTCCTTTGACCGCCTTGGGCTCTTCGATTGGATGTTGGCGCCATGCTTATCTCGCTCAAGCTGACAGCATGGGTGCCATGCAAGCCTTCTTAGACCCCTACATTCACCAAACCTACGACCAAAAACCGACAACCGCGGAAATCAGTCAAGTCACCCGTGACATGCTGTCCGACTTACTGGGCGAGCAAGGCAAACAAGCCATTTTAGACGAGCACAAACTCAGAACCCGCATCGTCACAGCCCGAGCGCCCTCAATCGTCAACCCCAAGCACCCGATACGAGTAGGACGTCATATGCTAGGGGCAGCAATCGACAACACCCTGTCTCGGACGCGCCTACAAAAACACTTCCAGCGAGTGGTGTTCCATTCGGGAGCCACCCCACAAGAGGACTTACCTCTCACTGGGTTTAATACCCAATGGGTATCATTAACCGATGACGCTATCGCCCCCGCTATTCACGCCAGCAGTTCCATCCCTGCTGTTCTCGTGGGCGAATCAAATATCCATGGGGCCCCTGAAGGGCATTACTGGGATGGCGGCATCATCGACTATCATTTCGACCTACGCGATTATCGCGGCGATGGCTTGGTGCTTTACCCGCATTTCACCAACCAAATTACTCCGGGATGGTTCGATAAAATGCGCAAAGCCCGCAAGCTAGACCCGCGCTCGATCGACAAACTCGTGCTGATTGCACCCAGCCAGCGCTATATCAGTAAATTACCTCACGCGAAAATACCAGACCGAAGTGATTTTCGAAGGTTCGATCAAGACATGCGTCAGCGCTACTGGCAAACGGTCGTGGAGCGAGGCGAAAATTTGGCCGAGGCTTGGGTAAAGGTAGTAAACGACCCCAACCCCGTGCGCTTTGTGGAGCGCAGCCTGTAAGGGCTCAGCGCTGCAATAGTTGCAAAGCTCTAGGTCAAATGGTGGGTCAGGTAGTCCCGCATCTCCCTTTCAACAAGGCCTTTGAATAAGGACATCGCCAGCCCTAAGGTAACCTCAATATCGACCTGACCCGGCGCAATCTTTAAGCGGCCCGTTACGCCTTTACCTGCCAAAGTCGCCTCGTTTGCTGCCCACTCACAACGCACACCGTGCTCCTTCTCAAGGCGAGCCGCCAAACCCTTCGCCGCGGCGACAACCTCGTCATCGGAACGTGAGTGCCTATGCGTTATTTGAATCTTAGCCATAGTTTAATCGCGCCGCATCGCAATAAAATTCCCACCCAGAACTAACAAGAGCCCTACACTCGCGTACCAGGTCCATTGATAATCCTCGAAAACCGCCGAGATTACCAGCGCGACCAAGGGTGTTAGCAAAGCAATATATCCGGCTTTTGAAGGACCAACTTCGCCAATCAGGGTGACATAAAACCAAAACGCAGCTACCGATCCCACCAAACTTAGATAGGCAAGCGAACCCAAGTATTGCGGGCTCCACTCGATGGTAATCGGAATGCCCATCACCATACTCAGCATATACAAGCTGCCTGAACCGTAAAGCATGCCCATCATATTGCACTGCAAAGTGGGTAGCCTTTCGCGCATGTTGCGCGCAGCCACAATATTACCCAGTGAGGCTAAACAGGTCCCGATCAAACACAACAACATCGCATTCAGCGAATCGTCAGCCAAGGAAAACGTCGCTACCTCTGGCGTAAAGATCAGGCCAATACCCGCCATCCCTACCAGACCGCTGATACCGACGTGCCAACTTAGCGGAAAATTCATAAAAATTCGACCAGCCACCATATTGGTAATCACCATCATCGAGAACACGAGTGACACCAAGCCGGAGGGTAGTGTTTGTGTGCCCGTGTAGATAAAAATGTAATTGCCGCTAAACAGCAACATACCTTGTAACAGCAAAAACGCTTGATGCTTCGCTCCAATCTTGACCAAACGACCCGTCAAGGCAAGCCCGAACAAAACCACAAGACCAGCGACAGCGAAGCGATGGGCGATGGATACAACTGGATGCACGACGCCCAGTTGTAGCTCGATGGCATACCAAGTCGAACCCCAAATCAATACGGTTAAGCTGTAAATAAGCCACTTGCTTGCTGTCGTCATAAAAGTGATCGCGACTAAAGGAAAGGCACGTAGTATAATGCAAGCAAGTCACTGCACCTGAACTATTTATCATTTTTGCCAGTCTCATCTAGCGCCGCCTGGATAAAACTCAAAACGGAAGTCACCATGTCTTTTGAATCTATTGATTTAACCCAACGTTTTATTTTTGACGATGCAGATATTCGCGGCGAATATGTCAGGCTTGATAGTAGCCTCGCTGAATTATTCAAACTTCATGCCTACGCGCCCGGCGTGAAAATACTACTTGGGGAAATGCTGAGCGCTGCCGCCCTGTTAACAGCAACGCTTAAATTCGAAGGCAAACTTATATTGCAAGCTCGCGGTGAAGGCCAAATTCCACTTATCATGGCGGAAAGTACCCATGATAGGAAGCTTCGCGGTATTGCCCGCGGCGCCGAGCACGCCACAAGTCAGTCATTCACCGAACTCATGAGCGAAGGGCAGCTCGCCATCACCATTGATCCCATCGGCGGCAATCGCTACCAAGGCATCGTGACCTTAGAAGCCGATTCCCTGGCAAAATCATTGGACGCTTACTTTGACCAATCCGAACAGCTGGGCACTCGCCTGTGGCTGGCATGCGATGGGCAGCGTGCCACCGGCCTGTTACTGCAACAACTACCCACTGAAGTAACCAAAGATCCGAGCTTACGCGCGCAACAGTGGGAACACGTCACAACGCTCGCCGATACCTTGCAGGACGAAGAGCTGCTTCAACTCGATTCCGACACCCTACTCTACCGTCTATTTCACGAGGACAGCGTCCGTTTGTTTGCCCCTGAATCGGCAGAGTTTTTCTGCTCGTGCTCGCGTGAACGCAGCTTTGCAGCCATTGTCTCTCTGCCGCGCGACGATATTCAGTCGTTGCTTCAGGAGATGCCAAAAATTACCGTCGACTGCGAATTCTGTAACATGCAGTATCGCTTTGATCACAGCGATTTTGCCGGACTCGAGATCGAGCCAGACGCGCCCGTTCAGCATTAACCACGACTCTGGCTCAGAGTTCCAGCGCACAAATTGCTCTCGCTTCGCGATTTTCCTTGTTCTGCGATACCGTGACACGAGGTGTCGCGTTTAATGGCAAGAGCACCCATACAAACCGCGGCGTGCAACGCAGAAACCTAAAAACAGGGGAATTGATCTCGCATTAACTGAAACCTTAAGAAAATTTAGCCTAAATGCGCTGTAAGACCTCACACTTTTTTCACAAAAGCGCGAACCGATCTGACATAATAAGCGGACCAGAAAATTGATATAGGTGCCATAAGAGCGCCATAACCCTTTTCGACAGACGCAGACAGGACACAACATGACCGAACAGAGCACGACGGTGACTAAGTACACTGACTTAACGCCCGCGCAGTTACTCGAGGAATCACTCAAACGAAGCGAAGGCATTCTTTCTGACACAGGCGCTTTACTGGTCACCACAGGCAAACGAACTGGGCGCTCTCCCGCCGACCGTTTCATCGTTCGCGAGCCCAGCACCGAGGACAGCATCGACTGGGGCAATGTTAACCGTCCGTTTGATGCCGACAAATTCGACGCGCTGTGGGATCGTGTTAAAGCGCATTTAGCCGAAGGTGATCGTTTCATTCAGCACCTACATGTTGGCGAGCACAAGGAACACTACATCCCAGTGTGCGTAACGACTGAAACGGCGTGGCAATCCTTATTCGGCCGCAATATGTTTATCCGACCCGAGAACTACAACAGCGGCAATAAAGAAGAATGGCAAATTCTGAATGTGGCCTCGTTTGAATGTGACCCCGAGCGTGATGGCACCAATTCAGACGGTACCGTCATTATCAACTTTGGTCGCCGTAAAGTCTTACTGGCGGGCATGCGCTACGCAGGCGAAATGAAGAAAGCCATGTTCTCGGTACAAAACTTCTTATTACCTGAAAAAGACGTCATGTCCATGCACTGTTCGGCCAACGTCGGCGAAGACGGGCAAACCACTTTGTTTTTCGGCCTTTCAGGTACTGGCAAAACAACCTTAAGTGCGGACCCCGAGCGTTATCTGATCGGTGACGATGAGCACGGTTGGGCCAAAGGTTCCGTATTCAACCTAGAGGGTGGTTGCTACGCCAAAACGATCGATTTAAGTCAAAAGAACGAACCGGTGATTTGGGATGCCATTCGTTTTGGTGCCATCATCGAAAACGTGGTATTGGACAACAATCGTCACGCTGATTACAGCGATACAAGCCTCACCGAAAACGGTCGATGCTGTTACCCGCTCGAGCACGTGGAAAAACGCGTAATCGAAAATGCCGCGGGCGAACCTAGCTGCGTCATATTCTTAACCTGCGACGTTTCTGGCGTGCTACCTCCGATTTCAATTCTGAGCAAGGAAGCCGCAGCTTTCCATTTCCTCAGTGGTTATACCGCTCGTGTGGGCTCAACGGAAGTGGGCGCAGAAGCGGGCGTTCACCCGACATTTTCAACCTGTTTTGGCGCGCCGTTCATGCCGCGTCCCGCGGGTGATTATGCCGATCTATTGATGCGTCGTATCGAGGACTTTGGTAGCAAGGTATACCTCATTAACACGGGTTGGACTGGCGGTTCCGGTGCACCCGGAGGTACAGGCTCTCGATTCCCGATCCCAGTCACACGTGCCGTAGTGGCAGCCGCACAAAGCGGCGCACTTGCCTCTGCACCCACTAAACACCTGGATATTCTGAACCTAGACTTCCCCACTGAAATCCCCGGTGTAGATCCCAAGTACGTAGATCCGCGGGTCAGCTGGGGTAACGACGCAGCTTACGACAAGCAAGCGCAATCCTTGGCCAATTTGTTCCAAAACAACATCGCGAAATTTGACGTATCTGAGGCCATTGTTGCTGCCGGACCTAAAGCAGCCTGAGTGAACCAAAAGCTGTAACCAAAGCCCGCGTTCGCGGGCTTTTTTGTATCACGCTGGCGCAACAACCGCTCTGCGACGCAGTAAGTCACCCACTTGTTCGCCAAACAAATACAAACATGGCACCAACACCAGGGTCACACCAGTCGCAAACAAGACCCCGAAAGCCAGCGAAGTCACCATTGGAATGAGAAATTGCGCCTGCACACTGGTTTCAGACATGATGGGAAGTAAGCCAATAAAGGTCGTCAGCGAAGTTAAAATGATGGGGCGAAAGCGATCGCGCGCTCCATTGATCAGAGCATCGTACAGATTCATACCCGCTTCAGAGCGCAAGTTATTGACGCGATCAATCAGCACTAAGTTATCATTCACGACCACGCCTGCGCAGGCAATGACACCCAAAATCGAAAACATACTCACCTGCCAGTCCAAGATTAGATGGCCCAAAATCGCGCCCATCATGCCAAATGGTACCGCGGTGAGAATCAAAAACGGCTGCCAATACGAGCGGAAGGGAATAGCCATTAAGCCATAAATAATCAGTAAAGCGAGACCCATGTACGTTAACATTGCCCGCAAGAATTCGCCTTCCTCTTCCAGCTCACCATCCAAGGCCAAACTTACACTGGGGTAGCTTTGCTGCCATACCGGTAAGTCATTTTTTATAATGGTGTCGACGACGGCTCTGGGACTCGAGGTTCCCGCTACGACATCGGCAGATACCACCAGAGTGCGCTCGCGATCTAGGCGCTCGATCTTTTGATAACCGGGTTCAATTGCGACATCAGCTACGGTGTCAAAAGGCACCTGCGACCCGTTGGGCAAACGAATACGCAATTCGTCAAGATCGTCGACCGACAAACGCTCGCTCTCGGGGTAACGCACCATCACCTTAACGTCTTCTTTTACTCGGGGGATACGCTGCGCCTCGGCCCCGTAAAAGGCCTCGCGGACTTGTCGGGCCAAGTCAAACAGGGTGACCGATAAATTTTCTGCCTGCGGCTTTAAATCCAGCACAATCTCATCACGAGGCGCTTCCAGCGAATCCGTAATGTTGTAAACGCCCTCGTAGGTCTCGAGGATAGCGCGCAATTCGGCGGCCACGTTTTGTAGGTCACTCACCGATGTCGAGGTCAGCACTAAGGTAATGGGTTTGCCCAGATGATTGATGGTATAGTCGACTTGTAGCGACTCAATGAGACCCAAATCACCCCAAGAATTTTCGAGCTCTGCGGATAAGGCTTTTGTATCCACCTTATCTGATAGGGTTTCAACAATCACTCGAACTCGATTTTCCCGGGCAGACGCCGAAATATTGCCCAATGCCGGCTCGTCTGAGAAATCAGGACGCGAGTTGTACTCGCTTTTCATGCCAATTGCCGCTTGTTCAACCTGATCCATAACCTCTAGACTGCGGCGGAATGGCCCACCATCGGGCAGTGCTACTTCAATCTGTACGTAATCAGAATTCACTTGGGGGAAAAAGCCTGAGCGCAACCAACCCCCAGCGTAAATTGCTAAGGTGATCAACAAAGCTACCAAGAAAAAGCCACAGACTAAGACGTTGTGTTTTAGCGCACCTTTAAGCATGGGTTGATAGTAGTCGTCCGCGATTCGGACTAAACCATCAGCAAACTTTAATCGCACAGTCTCTAGGGTTTTTAATATCGCAGATCGAGGTGCCACCGCGGGCTTCATGTACGCCAGGTGGGGAGGCAATATCCACAAACTTTCGACCAGTGAGAACGCCAAGGCCAAAATAACCACAACCGGTATGGCGGTGGCCGCGGAGGCCATATCGCCGGGCATGAAAAGCATAGGTACGAAAAAAATCATGGTGCTGATCACCGCATACATCACTGGCTTTAGCACGGCCTTCGCACCGATAAACGCACCATCCGAGCCCGGGTGCCCGTTGGTTTGGTAGGTGTGGATAGACTCACCCACAATAATCGCATCGTCGACCACAATCCCCAATATGAGTAGGAAGGCAAAGAGCGATATCATGTTCAAGCTTGTGCCTGTGTATTGAAGCAAGAAAAAAGCGCCCATGAACGCCACACCAATTCCAACACACACCCAAAGCGCCAGTTTAGGTCGCAAAAATAACAACAGAACGAGATACACCAAAACCAAACCACCCACCCCGTTTTTGAGCAGCGTATCGACACGCTCGACAAAGGGAACGGAAGAGTCGCGCCACATCGTTAGCGTGACGCCTTCGGGCATACTGGGTTGGGTTTTCTCGATCCACTGGTGAACCACCTCACTCGTCCGCAGGGTTTGGGGGTCACTGGTGACATACACATCTAAGGCATGACTGCGCATACCGTTGAAGCGTGTTTCAATATCGATGTCGGCAAAACCATCTCGAATAGTCGCAACATCTCCCAGAGTTACCGTAACGCCGTCAGCTCGAGTAATGAGAGGGATGGTTTCAAAATCAGTACGACCGTACGCCTGACCGCGGGTTTGTAAACGAATATCACCCGATTCCGCCTTAATCGCACCCGCCGGTAAATTGAGTGACGCCCCTCGGATCGCAGCCACAACGCCATCAAAGGTCAAGCCGAAACGACGCAACGTACCCTCTGCGACTTCAATAGAGACTTCGTAAGGTCTAGGATCTCGCAGCTCGACGACCGAGACATACGGTTCGGCAGACAAATCGTCGCGCAAACGCTCACCTAAAACTTTCAGTTCGCGCTCGCTTAATTGGCCTGCAACATTGACCACGGCCATCAGGTGACGATAGGCGTTTTCTACCACTACCGGACGCTCTGCATCACCCGGGAAGGTGTTGATCGCATCGACGCGTGTTTTGACATCGGCCGTCAACTTCGACGTGTCGTAGCCTTGTTCGGCCTCGATCAGTACAGTGCCAATGCCCTGCTGTGCCACAGAACGAATTTCTTTGACACCACGCAAATCGTGCACAGCCTCTTCGATACGTGCACAAATTTGCTCCTCCACTTCACGTGGACTCGCACCCGGATAGACCATCGATACCGATACCGAGTTAATCTCGATCTCCGGGAAAAACTGCTTATTCAGGGCCGGAATTGCCAGTAATCCGCCCAGGATTAATAGAATCATCAGCAAGTTTGCCGCGATGGGGTTGTCGATAAACCAACGAATTGGACCGTTCATATCAATTCACCGCCCCCGCTAAGGTATCAACCGTACGAACGCGTGTCCCGGCGAGCACCCCGGCAGGCAGTTCCGTTACGACTCTCATATCAGCTTTAACACCCAATACCCAGGCCCGTTGGCCATCGGATTGCAACAACTCGACGTTCCATGCCCGTAACACGTCCTGGTCATCAACGTAACGTATCGTGCCGTCTGTATGAATAGCGTTGCGGGGTAGCTCAGTCACCTTCTCGATAGGCTTGCCGCGCAAGTTTGCAGACACAAACAGCCCGGGGGTTAAGGGTGGGAAGCTCGTAGCACTTTCAAAGCCAAAGGGATCATCCACAGCAACCACGACAAAATGTACACGCGATTGAATATCGACATCCGCACTGGTACCAATCAAACGCCCCGCCCACTCCCAGGTTTGTCCTGCAACTCGCGCGCTGACGGTCACTTGCTCGACTTCCGGGTGTGTGGATTCCAGCAAGCTAAGATCGAGCATCGCTAGTTGCTTATCGGTTAAGGGTAGCTCAATACGGACTTCATCAGTCGAATACACTTCCGCCACGGGCACGCCAACGCCAATATACTGCCCCAAATCTACTAATTTTTGCCGTACCCGCCCATCAAAGGGGGCGGTAATTTTGGTTTTATCCAAATCGCGTTGTGCTTTTGCGACTTCAATGTCGGCCGCCTGAACCGCGGCTTGCGCCGCCTCAATTTGCGGTTTGCGTAAAAACAAAGCGTTCGCCGATGCGCTGCCCAAGTCACGCCATTCACGTTCGGCTTGTAGCGCCCGGCCGCGCTCTTCTGCTAGACGCTGACGTGCCGCAGCAAGCTGAGATTCAGCCCGCGCCAAGGCTAGACGATACTGGGTATCATCAACTCTCAACAGCACATCGCCCGCCTTGAAAAACCCCCCTGGGCGATAGTCCTCGGAAATTTCCAATACTTGCCCCATCACTTCTGAACTGAGTCGCGTCGCAACGCTTGGTTCCACCGTTCCTTGGGTGCTGACCATAAGACTCTGAGCCACTGGATTAGCCAACAGGATACTCACCTCGATGGGCGCTGACGCGACGATGATTTTGGGGTCGGGCTTAGGCTTGCCCGTTAACACTTTAAAGGCAATAAAAGCGCCAATTACGACCACGACTAGGGCTTGCAAAAAACTTTTAAAACGTAAAGTAGGCACCGATCTTGTCCTAATTTTTGGAGACGGAATTGTGCACCAGTGTGTACGAAAATACAGCCGCTATGGATCCCAAACGGGGCAAAAAAAACCGGAAAGCGAACTTTTTTTGTTTTTAGTATGTGTTTTCTAATTTTGCTCACTACCATGCACCCAATGTCCAAACAAAGCTTAGGAGAAGATCATGGCTGAAGACATCAAAACAGAAGTAAACGCGGTAGAAGCAGTTGCAGCACCTGAAGCAGAGACCAAACCCAAGCGCGCACGTCGCACCACCGCGGCTAAGAAAGCACCGGTGAAGAAGGCCGCTGCGAAAGTTACGGCTGAGAAAGCGGAAATGCCCAAAGCCACCGCAACAAAAACGCGTCGCACCGCCGCAAAAGCGAAGCCCGCAACCGCTAAAACTCGCGCGAAAGCGAAGCCAGAAGCGAGCAAAGAATCCGCTTTCGAGCTACCCCGCAAGGCGGTTCTTGCGGGCCTGGGCGTGTACGGCAAAGCCTTTGACGAAGTTCAAACTCGTTTAAAGTCTTTGAACGAAGAACTTGAAGCGCAGCGCGGCAAAGCCAGCGAGCTTTACAAAGAGCTTGTGGCGCGCGGCGAGAAAGTCGAAAGCGAAGCCAAAGAGAAGTTCGCTGATATCGATACCAGCAAGTTTGCTATCGCAAAGTTCGCCGACCGCGAAGCGATTGAAGCGCGCATCGAAAAAGCCAAGGGTCGCTTCGAGCGTTTGCGTAAAGCCGCCGGCCTGAATCGAGTCGCGTAAAGAATACATCCAGGAGTTCCACGAATCCCTTATGTACTTTGGGGGTCGCTTCGGCGGCCCTTTTTTTTATTTGAGAAAAATGTGCCACAATGCGGGCAATTAGACAGAGTATCAGCCTTTGAAAACTCGTGACCGCATTTTACATACCGCTTTGATGCTTTTTAACGAGCAAGGTGAGGTCCACACCACAGCGCTCGAGATAGCCGATGAGCTCGACATGAGTCCCGGCAACTTGTACTACCACTTCAAAGGTAAAGACCCCATTATTGCCGCTTTATTTGATCAGTTTGAAGATCGTATAAGCGCTACACTGGCAGCGCCCATCGCAGCTCCGCTCGCGGATAAAGAGTCCGTGGAAAACAACTGGTACTATTTATTTGTTTTGCTCGAGGATATGCACGACTATCGATTCGTCTACGACAATTTAACCGATCTTATCGATCGCTACCCCAAGGTCGAGCGGGGTTTTAAACGCATTCTCACGCTTAAGCGGGCGGCTTTTTACGCCCTGTGTGACCAACTCATTGCCACTGAGGTCGACGGCCGTGAACAGCAGCTGAATGCGATCGCCGACAACTTGTCGCAAACAGCAACCTTTTGGTTTTCTTTTGACCACCTTCTCCATGGACGTCGAGACCCTGAGATCACGATGCATCGCGGCGTGTTACAGCTACTGACAATGATTGCGCCGTACTTGGGCGATGCGCAGCAACAGTTCTACCGTGACTGCGAGGCGATTTTCGAAACGCTGCAGGCAGGTGTGCGGCGCTGAATCATATCTGCAGTGCAGCCATGGCCTCAGATAACTTCGTGACACCCACCACATTCAGGCCCGCAATGGGCTGCTTAGGCATATTCCCTTTCGGTACGATAGCGTGTTTGAATCCATGCTTAGCGGCTTCCGCCAGCCGCTCTTGCCCGCTTGGAACTGGGCGAATCTCACCCGCCAGACCCACTTCGCCAAACACAACCCAATCCCTTGGCAATATACGATCTTTAAAACTCGACACAATCGCCGCTAACAAAGACAAGTCGGCACTGGTCTCTAAGACTTTGACACCACCGACCACGTTGGCAAAGACGTCTTGATCGCCCAACTGCAATCCCGCATGACGGTGCAAGACCGCCAGTAACATCGCCAAGCGATTTTGCTCAAGTCCAACCGCGACTCGTCTAGGATTTGATAACGATGAGTCATCCACCAGCGCTTGGATTTCGACCAACAAGGGGCGAGTACCTTCCCACACGGCCATGACGATACTTCCGGGAGCCGCATCGTGCCCTCGATCCAAGAATATTGCCGATGGATTTTTTACCTCACGCAAACCCTTATCGGTCATTGCAAAAACGCCCAATTCATTGACCGCCCCAAAGCGGTTCTTCTGTCCGCGCAAGGTTCGAAAGCGCTTGTCTGCATCGCCCTCCAACAAAATCGAGCAATCGATCATGTGTTCCAGAACTTTCGGGCCGGCGAGTGAGCCATCTTTAGTCACATGCCCCACCAAAAACAACACCGTATTAGATACCTTCGCATAGCGTGTTAATCGAGCTGCGCATTCTCGAACCTGAGACACACTGCCAGGTGCGGAGCTGATATCGTCAGAATGCATCACTTGAATGGAATCGACCACCATCACAGCCGGCTTGAGCGCCTCGGCTGTCGCTAGTAGCGCATCGATATTGGTCTCAGCCATTAGCTGCAGACGATCGACGGGTAATTCCAACCGATGTGCCCGCATGGCGATTTGTTGCGGGGACTCTTCACCGGTCAGGTAGAGCACCTCACGATCTTTCGCCAAATGGCACATGGTTTGAAGCAATAAAGTGCTCTTACCTGCGCCTGGATGTCCCCCCACCAAGATCGCGGAACCCGGCACTAGCCCCCCGCCCAAAACACGATCGAATTCACTCGCCCCAGAGCTAAAACGAGGCGTCTGCTCCAAGTCAATCTCGCTAAGACGTTTTGCTTCACTGCGTGCACCGGCATAGTTCGCACTCGCGCTCTGACCTTTACTGCGTTTGGTACCGCCCGCAGGACCCAGCTTGAACTCCACCAAAGTATTCCATGCGCCGCAGTCACTGCATTGACCCTGCCATTTTGCGTAATCCGATCCACATTCATTGCAGACAAACGCTGTTTTTGCTTTCGCCATGAGGTACCCTTAGCTACCAACGTATTTAATTTAACTGAACAAGCGACCCAGTATGCCCCGATCGTCCGTACTTCCCGAAACCTCGATGGTGTTTTCACCCGCGCTAGCCGCGACCATCGGGTTGGAAGAAGCTATTTTACTGCAACAGCTTGACGCCCTGACACAACACGCTAGCCCACAGCACAAACGCAATTTTGAGTGGTTTACGCTACCACGCCAGCAACTCTTAGACCATTGTGGTTTTTGGAACACGACGGATTTGCATCGTATCAGCCGAAATCTGGTCGAAAAAGCGATTATTTTGATCGATTCACCTCCCCTGCACAGTACTGACTATCTGGTATTTGCCTTTAATCAGCCCCTAAGCCAAGCACCGCACACTCCCGCCTCCAAGGTTGCTACCCCCAAACGAGCGCAAGCACTGCGTAATAACTGGTCCCCCAGCGAGGATATTCTGCAGTTGCTGCAGTTAAATCACGCCATTCCTCGACAGTTTGCCCTAGATCAACTGGAAGATTTCATTTTGTATTGGCGCGAGCGAGACGAACCCTCGCATGCTTGGGAAAACAAATTCAGAACCCATGTCTTAGGGCAATGGCGGCGTCAACAAGCGAACAAAACGACTAGCAACTTCGAAGTCTCCGATCCGATACCCCTAGACAATAACTGGCGACCCAACGCTGACGCGCTTGAGATTTTAAGCCGTAACGGCGTAGATTCAGACTTTATTCACGAAGCCATTCCTGAATTTGTGTTGTATTGGAAAGAACGCGGCAGTCACCCGAAGGAACTCAACTCACGTTTCATTCAGCACATCCGATTGCAATGGGCGCGTTATACCTCAGCCATCAAACACAGCACCGAACCCACGCGAATCCCTGTGGATTGGACCCCGAGTAAAGACGTTTACGATATTCTTAAGCTGTCACACATCGACGCGGAGTTCGCGAATACTTTACTGCCCGAGTTCATTGTTTTCTGGCGTGATTCAAACCAACTGCAGACATCTTGGAACAGTAAATTTCTGCAACACGTGAAATATCACTGGGCCAAACGCCTGCAGTTGGCGTCCGACGCAAAAAGCAGTACGCGAGGCCGCAGTTTGAGCGATGACCTCAGCGACACCTCTTGGGCGCAATGACGAGTAAGCATATGAACAAAAAATCCATCAGTGAGATCGCCGAGCAAATTGAATCCCTGGGTAAAAGCCTACCGGAACCTGCCAAGTCGTCAGGTAAAAAGCAGACGCCTAGGGAAGACTATGTCGAAGCCATCAATCAGATATTTGCCCTGTTTCGACTGAATTACCACAACCAATATTACTCGGCGTATCCTGATGCCGAGCAAGTCAATCAGGTTAAAAAACTTTGGCTCGAATCATTAAGCAAATTCCCCGTTCGAACACTTCTGCAGGGTGCAAAAAGCGCGATCGAAAACAGTGATTATCTGCCGAGTCTCAGCCGCATGAAGGAGCAGTGTTTAGCACAACTCAGTGACTCAGGTTTGCCCGATGCGCACCAAGCCTACCTTCAGGCCTGCCAGGCGCCTTCGCCCAAAGCGAGCCAAAACTGGAGCCATCCCATCGTCTACCTAGCAGGCCGCGATACTGGTTGGTTCATGCTGGCAAACGAGCCTGAGGCCAAAGCCTTTAAGGCCTTTGAACAGCACTATCAAAAATACCTCGAGCGGGTACTACAAGGGGAAGCTTTCGATGTGCCTGCATTACCCGCACCCGAGTCCCGAGCGCCAGCGCCCTTGGACAAAGAAGTACAGCTGGAGTTTTTGGCAAAACTCAAGACACAAACCCAGCTCTAAACCCCTAGCTTTACTCTATTGCGCAATTGACGCTTGTGGCACACTTGGCGTCATAACAACAAGGGACTCCAAGCCAAATGTCAGAGCCTACTATTACTCGCCAAACCGGCGCCTCATCGAGTACGCAGTCGCGCCTGTTTCGCTTTTTGCAGCAGCAGGTTTTAAAAAAACGCCTCAGCAGCAGGCAACTCACCAAAAAACGTAAGCACGTTGAAGAACTAAGATTGAAAGAAGGCCGAGACCATCACATTCACGTCTTCTACCAGGTTGATGACCCCTACTCGCACTTGTTAATGCAGGCACTCAAGGCAGTCGAAACCAACACAACGGCGAGGCTCTCTGGACACTTAACTCGAGGTGTATCCGGCAACAACAATCCCGAACCCGAACTGTTAATAGCGCTGTCACGTACCGATGCAGCGTTTGTCGCACCCGGTTACGGATTACAGTTTGAGACGGGTGATTATATGCCCAGTGATACTGCCATCAATGCCGCCAGTGTTAGAGCCTGCGCTCTCGTGAAAGATGGCGCACTCCCCATCGACGAGCTGATCGACTTGGGCAATGCACTGTGGTCTGGCGCCCTCGAAAATACCGATTACACAGCAGATGCCTTGTCTGCGGCAGAGGCCGCCATTAACGAAGGCTCGAAATACCAGCAAGAACTCGGCCACTACGCCGGCGCGATGCTGCATTACGAGGGCGAGTGGTATTGGGGCGTCGACCGAATGTACCACCTAGAACAACGATTGCAGGAATTAGGGGTCTACGGAAAGAGTTTATTTCCCAGGCGCGAGGTACTGCCGTCAAAAAGATTAAGCCAAGGCTACCAGCTAGAATGCTACCCGAGCTTGAGATCGCCTTACTCTGCCATCTGTTTTGACGCCGTTTGCCACCTTGCGGACCACGCAGGACTCGAGCTCGTTCTTAAACCGGTTCTGCCGATGGTGATGCGCGGCGTAACGCTCACGCGCACTAAGGGCGCTTACATCATGAGCGATTGCGCGCGTGAGGCAACAACCTTGGGTAAATTGGGCTTTGGTAATTTCTACGATCCCATTGGCGAGGGCGTTATCCGCGGTTTTTCGATCTATCCTCTCGCCATAGAGCGAGGTCTAGAGCGCGAGTATTTAAAAAGCTTCATGGACGGCGCTTTCTGTGAGGGTATTAATTCGCTATCGAATCGTGGTCTTAAAAAGATTTGTGAGCGCGCAGGTCTACCCTGGAAAGAAGCCAAGACTTATTTAACGAAACCGGGTTGGGGCGAAGCCCTAGAACAAAACCGCCAAGATATGTATTCTTGGGGAAGCTGGGGCGTACCCAGCTTCCGATTGATATCACCTGACGGCCAGGTCCTTGCACAAGCCTGGGGGCAAGATCGGCTGTGGCGCTTAGCTCAAATCATTGACCAAGAGCACGACCACTGAGCGGGAAACTCAAGGATAAAGTTGCAGCAATAGCCGCTTTGGCTTCACCCTCAGCCAAGTTTTGATGATCGCGCAAACGATCCCAGTGCTCAAATGAGAGCTGTGCCTCGATGGAGTCTTGCAGGGGCTTTGGCAAGGACGCCAGTTCGGGCAACCAATCAAACGCATCAATTTTGAGTGCCTGTTGATGACGCGCATAGTTCTCATATAAGACCTTCAAACGCCAACGCTGCGCAAGCGACGCTCTGGCGATATTAGAGACCACTCCGTAGCAACTCCCTCGATAATCCACCAGTTGCTGGATACGCTGAGCAAGTGAACCACTGCGATCGCCGCCAGCGAACAAACTTTCTAGCTGGATACGACGTTGAGTATCTGCAATCGAGAACAAATGCTCCATATCAGAGAAGTAAAGAAATACCGTTTCAATATCTACGCCCGCCCGCTCAGACGTTTGCTGCGCACTCGGAATAAGATTCCCCTCTTCGATCATCGACTCGAGTGCGTCAATGATCGTTTGTCTGATGCCTGTATAGAGCTCGTGTAGACCGACGAGGGTATCAGTGGCAGTGGGTTCAATCATACATCGACGCACGAGTCAGGTTGGGGAGCTCTAATGTGCGCCTAGGATATACCGGAAACAATAGATGAGAGGGCTATTAACACTAAAACACTGATCGCAACACGGCGATATTGAGTCGACCCGTATCGGGCGAACCAGTGATTTCCCATACGATCACCCAACAACATAACAGGCCAAGCCAACAGGAATAGCCAGAGGCTGTCCAGAGTAACAAAGCCCATCCAGGCAAAATTCGCCAGCGCCAAAAGAGCCGATACCAGTAGTAAAGTCATCAACAAAGCTCGGCTCTGTGCGGGGTCTTTTTCGGTCGCCAACACATACACAATCAAGGGTGGGCCAGGCATAGACAGCAAACCATTCAGCAAGCCCGCCGCACTCCCAGTGAATATATCTTTAGCGCGACTTCCAGCCAGTGAAAACCGCTCGCTAAACACCAATAAAACACAAGCAAGCAGTAAAATAATACCTGCGAGCAACTGGAACTTTGAACGATCCAGCGACGATAAAAACACCACGCCCACACTCGAAAAAACTACAAGGGAGATTAACAAACCGATCACATTGCGTTGGGGCAAGGCGTTCTTGAACGAGGGAAACCTCAGCGCGCTGGTTGCGCTCACCAGCGAAGCGCTCAGTACCACAGCTGAAGACGGCGCTAATACCCAAGTAAAAATCGGCACGGCAGCCAAGGCGAAACCAAAGCCCGTGAATGCCCTTAAAATCGAGGCAAGCGCGACCGCCCCCCATATCGTCACGACGAGATCAATTGATAAGTCCATACTGCCGTCCAACCTAAGGAGCCACACTGTAACACGCTTTACACCATCGCAAGGCACTCCCGCTTGCTTGTATAGGCAAAATCTTTATGGCATAACGTTGAGCGACTGAACACCACTTCTGATTTTAAGGAATGTCACATGAAAAAAGGCGCTCTTCTTGCCGCGATCATAGCACTTGGATTTATCGTCGTACTGCAAAAAGACGCCATCGCGCTTCGAATGCTAGAGACAGGGCTAACCAAGCAAATGGGGCGAAATCTACTCGCGGAGTTACCCGATGGCCTGCAAGTAGGTTTGTGCGGTGCAGGAGGCCCTCTGCCAGCACCCAAAGCGTCGGGGCCATGTGTGGTCGTCGCGGCGGGCACTGAGTTATTTGTGGTGGATGCGGGGACTGATGGCGTTCGCAATCTCATTCGCATGGGTATGCCGCCTGGAAGCATCAGTGCCGTATTCTTAACCCATTTCCATTCGGACCACATCGATGGCCTTGGTGAGCTAGCCACACTGCGTTGGGTGAACGACGCTAATACAAGCCCACTGCCTGTCTATGGCGCTACGGGCGTCGAGCATATCGTTAACGGCTTTAATATGGCTTATCAATTAGACGCGGTATATCGGCAGGCTCACCATGGAGATACAGTGGCACCCGTAAGCGGTGCAGGAATGCAAGCCAACAGTTTTAATAAACCGCAAGAAGGTGCGTCCTTGATTATCTTCGAGACCCCCGACCTAAGGGTCGAAACCTTCGCGGTCGATCACTCTCCGGTTGATCCTGCTGTTGGCTACAAGTTTACCTACAAGGGCCGTACGACATTGATCACGGGCGATACCGTCAAATCAGATACCATTATTGAGCACTCGAAAGGTATTGACCTGCTGGTCCACGAGGCACTCGCGCCAAACCTCGTTAAACTCATGCATGATACGGCGGTTAAGAAAGGCATGGAGGTCTTGGCCAAGGTTACCAGCGACATACCGGATTACCATGCGAGTCCCATGGATGCGGCCGAAACGGCCAAAGAAGCTGGCGCTAAACATTTGCTGTACTACCACATCGTGCCGCCTTTGGTTGCTCCGGGACAGACACAACTGTTCTTGGACGGTGCCGAGGACGTGTTTAAACACTACACGATAGGACAAGACGGAGTCTTATTCTCGCTTCCGGCGGGCAGCAGTGACGTAAACTTGGTGAAGAAGGGCTTGTAGTAGGCCTTTGCCTAAACAGAACCCTAAGCAGTCCCCTACACGCGGTTCTTGCCCTACCGAATAAGCGCTTACAGGCTAGAACCGCCATCTACCACAATTTGCTCGCCAGTCACATAAGAAGCCAAAGGCGAGGCTAAGTAGACCACTGCACCGGCAATATCTTCTGGGGTGCCAAAGCGCCCCACGGGACAAACTTTCGCAAACTCAGCCTCTTGCCCCTCCCCGACTTGATTTTGAGTAAGCTTAGTCGGTACCAAGCCGGGGGCGACCGTATTCACCCGAACGCCTTTCTTGCCCCATTTTTTCGCCAAGCTTTTGGTCAGCTGCACTAAGGCAGCTTTGCTGGCCGAATAGGCGGGGTTTTGCCAGGCAGGGCGAATCGATGCTACCGAATCTAAGCTGATAATCGAACCGCCGCTTTGCTGCAACAAAGGCAATAAACGCGTGTATAAATCCATGGCGCCATTCACATTCACGGCCATAACCCATTCAAAGCCATCGCGCTCGAATTCGCCCTGTTTCCAAAGAACTGTCCCCACACAATTCACCAAAGTATCTAACACGACGATCTTCTCGCTTAAGGCGGCAACAGAGTCCGCGGACGCTAAGTCGAGCGAGTAGTAGCCCCAGTCGTAGAAATCTTTGTCGTAATCCCCTCGCATTTTGGTACCCGTAATGGATACCGACGCACCCAGTTGATGAAAGGCACACGCTACCCCATAGCCAATGCCATCGGAGCCACCGCAAACCAAGACCTGCTTACCTTCAAAATTTAATGCTTTATTAAAATCCACTTTTCCCTCAATGTTTCTTATCGCGTTTAGTTTGGTGTGTAAACGTACTCGTCACCCTCCTCGTAGGTATCCGCCATCGTTTTATCAATCAGGACCGGCAGCTCGGTCGTTGGCGGGTACAAGGCCGGGGTTCGATCTTGGTTGTGCCTCACCAATAGCTCCGACAATTCGCGAACCTTGTCCGGATAACGCAATGCCAGATTATTGATCTCGTATGGGTCTTCCGCTAAGTGATGAAGCCACTGCTTGGGATCCGCCAGTTTTGGCGTGCTCACTTGTAACTTCCAGTCGCCATGACGCACCACTTGATATTGCCCGTTTTGCCAAAATAGCGTGTCACGTGCCCAGCTGTCTCGGCCCGCTGGCGTCAATAAGGGCAAGACACTCTTACCGTCGACCACGCGATCCGAAGGCAGATTCGCCTGCGCTGCTGCACTGATGGTCGGCATCATATCGATGTGAGCGACAGGGGATTTAACCCGAACACCCGTCTCAATAGACTTCGGCCATCGCATGAATAAAGGAACCCGTATACCCCCTTCAAATTGCGTAATTTTCCAGCCACGGAAGGGTTTATTGATATCCTTTAGGCCAATATAACCGGGCCCACCGTTATCGCTGGTAAAAATGACTAAGGTATTTTCGGTCAGGCCTCGCTCCTCTAGCGCATCCAACACGCGCCCGACCGAACGATCCAAAGCGCGAATCATCGCCGCATACACTCGCAATCGATGCGGCTGCAAGTCGCCGACAGCCTCGTAATCGTCTTTGGTTGCTTGTAAGGGGGTATGGACGCCCCAATGTGCTAGGTACAAGAAAAACGGACGGTTCTGATTTGCATCGATTACGCGGACCGCCTCGTCGGTCCAATAGTCGGTTAGGTAACCCTTGGGTTGAAAACGCTGTTCATTCACGGTGTTAAATGACCCAGAGAAGCCGGATTTTGCCCACAAGAATCGGTCGATCGGGTCAAACTCTAACTTGGCATTAACCACTCTCGGATCGTCTTGTGGCAAATACAAAAAACTCTGCATCAGCAAACTGTCATCAAAACCCTGAGAATTTGGATCCATGCCATTGGTGCGACCCAAATGCCACTTACCAATATGAGCCGTGTAATAACCCTGCTGCTTCAGTACCTCTGCCACAGTCACTTCTTCCGAGGGCAAGCCCTTAGAGTGAAAGTCTGGCTGCTGGTCCTCTAATTCCTGGGAAAAATAGGCTGGTGGAAAGGGATCAATCTGATTGTACAAGCGGTTGACGATGTTACCCATTCCCGGCGGCAGAGGGGTGAACTCATAACCTGTTCGAGTTGGATAACGCCCTGTCATCATCATCGCTCGTGAAGGAGCACAGGTACTTGCGCCTGAATACGACTGCTCAAAAATTGCCCCCTCGGCCGCCAGTCGATCAATATTTGGCGTTGGCACGGCGCCATTTGCGATGCCACCACCAAACGTCGAGATATCGTTAAACCCCAAATCGTCGGCCACAATTAACACAATGTTGGGCGGCCTTTCCGAGGCCGGTTCGCTCGCCTCTGCAGGACCTTGCTGCCATGCCAACTCTGGCGCCGCTGGCAAGTCGCGATACTCTCGGGCAGATTGCAGGGTCACCAGCTGCAACAACAACGGCAGCCGGAAATACCAAATTCCAAACAAAATCAGTGAGATGCATCCCACCAACAAGCCAATACGTTTACCTTTCATCAGACCTGATCCCCTCACCCACGGTGCGACGTAAACACCGCGATTCAGTCAAATAAGCCGGTCCCCACCGTCTCGATATTAAGTTGACCCTGCAAACCCGCCTCACGGTGTTTACTGGGCTCGGATAAGGCCTCAGACATCGACATCGCAATTAATGCCGCACGATTCGGATACTGGGCAATTGCCACTGCATCCCAGAGCTCATCCACGTGGCCAAGCAGTAGGCCTGATACATCGGCTGAAAATAAAATTTTACCACCGTGCTGTTGAATCACCTGCGTCACTTCGGTCGCGTACAGGTTATAGGCCTCTTTTCCGCTGAGTGCGCTTTCTCGGCCATCTTTGTACTCAGCCCGCTCCCGGAATTTCAGCAAATTAACCATGTATATCGGACCGTCTGGACCTGGCTCTTGCAGCATCTTGATGCTGCCGGCTCGATGGGGATAGACATCATTCTCTACGTTCATCACTGCAACCTCTATGTTTGCCTTATGTCACGGACCTCTCGTAAGCATACCCCTAAAACCTGTCGCTGGGATTCAGCTCGCGTCCACTCCTACAAAAAAGCCCCTGATACTTGCGCATCAAGGGCCTTGTGGGGACTGTACATTTACTCAATCGATACCGGCCGCCAAGTCATTGCGACGCTTTGCTAGGTACGCGTAGATCATATCGATTTGCTCTTTACTTAAGCGATCGCCAAAACCCACCATACCCGATTCATGACGCAAACCACCTTGTACGATTGGGTAGAATAGCTCCCAGGTCTCTTCTGACATCATGCGCAAATCAGGTACGGAGCTACCCGATACGGCACGATCACCATGGCACATGTGACAGCTAGCCATATAGTGTTTCAAGCCTTCGGTGATCATTGCCTCGTCGCCAATTTGCTTCACTGGTGTGATCGCTGCCATCTGTTCCGCGGTGGGTTCAGCAGGCAATGCATGCGTACCCCCTAACTTGTATACCAATACACGGGGCCGTGATGTAGAACCCTTGCTACGCTTCGCCAATTCTCCACCGACCATCGCAAATGAACCGCCCCATCCGGCAGCCACCGCAATGTACTGCTCACCATCTACGGTGTAGGTGACCGGACCCGCAACCACACCCGTTTGAGCATAGCTCGACCACAAGCGCTCACCTTTGTCTGCGGTATAGGCCACAAACTCCCCTTCAGCATTGCCTTGAAACACTAAGTTGCCGGCGGTGCTCAACAAGCCGCCATTCCACATATTAGGATGCTGGACACGCCATTTTTCGGTTTGAGTCACAGGGTCCCAAGCCGTAATGTAGCCTTTTACCATGGCACCCAACTGTGCACGCACAGCAGGATCATCGGGCGAAGCGGCCAATTCAAAACGAACGCCCACGTTCCATCCTTTAGAGTTGTAGGCATAGTCACTGTCGTGCCCATAGACAATAGGAATTTCCTGAGCGGGTATATAAACCAGTCCGGTATCTGGGCTGTAGGACATGGGGTGCCAGTTGTGGCCGCCTAAGGGATGCGGGAACTGAAAGTTCGGCACACCGGTTTCTTCATACCGAGCTTCAGGAGCCTCCACCGGACGTCCCGACTCGGGATCTACGTGAGTTGCCCAAGTCGCCATGGTGTATTTTTCAGCAGAGATAAACTCACCAGTCTCGCGATCAATCACGTAGAAGAAGCCGTTTTTCGGAGCCTGCATGATCACCTTACGAGTGCGACCATCAAACTCGATGTCAGCCAAAATCATGTGCTGCGTAGCCGTATAATCCCAGCTCTCACCTGGCGTTGTTTGATAGTGCCACACGTATTCGCCGGTATCAGAGTTCAATGCGACGATCGACGATAAGAATAAATTGTCGCCAGTACCGTTACTGCGATACATGCGGTTCCAGGGGGCGCCGTTACCGACGCCGATGTAGACCAAGTTTAGCTCTGGGTCATGTGCGATTGCGTCCCAAGCGGTGCCGCCGCCACCAACAGTCCACCATTCACCACTCCAGGTTTTCACCGTCTCTTCGTGAATGGCATTCTCGAAGGGCTCATTGGGATTACCGGGCACCGTGTAGAAACGCCAGACTTGCTCGCCAGTGTTGGCGTCGTAGGCCGTCACATAGCCTCGAACTCCGAGCTCTGAACCACCGTTTCCAATAATCACCTTGCCATCGACCACGCGAGGAGCGCCAGTAATGGAATAGGGACGATCTTTGGGAGTCGTTTGCACCTCCCAGACTAATTGACCGGTAGCTGCGTCGATAGCGATCAACCGACCATCACCCACACCCGAATAAATTTTGCCTTCCCACGCGGTGGCGCCACGATTGACCGCATCGCAACACATATTGACGAACCAGGCCTTGTCCATCTGTGGATCGTAGGCCCAAATCTCTTCACCTGTTTTCGCATCCAACGCGAACACCTTGCTCCAACCGCCGGTAACATACATCACACCGTCCACCACGATGGGGGTTGCTTCGATACCGCGGGTATCACCCAGATCGTAGTGCCAAGCCATGCCCAGGTCTTTAACGTTTTCGGCGTTGATCTGGTTGAGAGGACTATAGCGCTGCTCCGAGTAGGTACGGCCGTGCGCCATCCAGTTGCCCGGCTCTTGGTCAGCGGCAACAAGGCGCGCTTTAGTGATATTCGCAGGAACCGTGGGTGCTTCAGAAGGGGGTTCGCTCGACGAACAGGCGACCAAGAGTGAGGTTAGGCCAATGGCAAATGTCCGGGTGATCGAGAGTGATAGTGGATGGGTATTCAAACGGTAGCCTCCCCGCTTCAAGAGCGATTTATTGTTGTATGAGCGTGCAAACGCTAGCCCCTATTATGGGCATAAATTTAAAGCCTAGCCAAACGCTAATTCGCGGAGGCTAAAAGTGACCCCCCGCTGTCCACAACGGACCTAATCGTAGGAGTAGCTATCAAATGCCAAATTGTCGAAACGTGTGTACTGCCCTTGGAAAGTCAGGCGACAGGTACCGATGGGGCCATTACGCTGCTTGCCAATAATCACCTCGGCAATACCCTTATCAGGCGAATCTTCGTTGTACACCTCATCCCTATAAATGAACATGATGACGTCTGCATCTTGTTCGATCGCGCCACTCTCGCGAAGATCCGAGTTGACCGGGCGCTTGTTAGGACGCTGCTCCAGCGAGCGGTTAAGCTGAGACAAGGCCACCACTGGGCAGTT
>JALRFH010000011.1 GCA_023253715.1 Halieaceae bacterium | reverse complement strand
TGCTCGGCTTGTCACGGTCAGGATGGAAACAGCGCGGCCCCAAGCTTCCCAAAACTGGCGGGGCAAGGCGCCAAGTACCTATATAAGCAATTGGTCGACGTCCGTGATGGTAATCGCAACATTCTGCAAATGACGGGTATGTTGAATGGTAAATCGGATCAAGATCTCGCCGACATGGCAGCCTATTACGCATCGCAAGCAACGACCGGAGCAAAAGCCGATCCAGCGCTTGTCGAGCTTGGCAAGAAGATCTACAACGGTGGCAACGCTGACACTGGCGTAGCCGCATGTATTGCCTGTCATGGACCCAATGGCAAAGGGCTGGCGCCTGCGGGTTACCCACGTTTGGCCGGTCAGCACGCCGATTATATTGCTGCGCAGTTAACCATGTATCGCACCGGTTACGATGACCCCGCGGGCCGCACCAACGACGGCGATACGAAAATCATGCGCGCTACTGCTCGCGGCTTGTCCGATGCTCAAATCAAAGCCGTGGCGAGCTATGCGTCGGGTTTAATTGCGGAGTAAGCGACAAGATAAATGCAAAGGCGGCCTATTAGCCGCCTTTTTTTTGCCAAAAATTGTTATCATGACGCCAAGTATGTAGAGACTTTACTAGGAGCCCATAATGAAATTGCAGAAACTAATAGGAGCCGCGCTAGTCTCCATTTTTTTGGTTGCTTGCGGGTCTGATGAACAGCCAGCAGCGCCTGTGGCAGAACAAACCGTAACCCAAGAGCAAGTTCAGCCTGCGCCAACAGAAGCCGAGGCTCCTCAGGCTGAATTACCTCAGACGGCCGTGAGCGCGGAGCAAGTTGCTACCGAGGTCAAAGAAAAAGCCGAAGAGGTTAGCCAGAAAGTCGAGTCAGCGGTACAGGCGAAAGTTGAGGAAGCAAAGGACGCGTTAACGGCTGTCGTCGCCAACCCGCCTAAAGCCGGAGCGCCGATTATTGAAGACAATTATAAAGAGGGCGAGCATTACGACTTGGTGGTTCCCCCCTTTCGGATCGCAAACCCCGATAAAATCGAGGTGCGTGAATTTTTTTGGTACGGCTGTGGTCATTGCTATAGCTTCGAGCCTTTACTAAATGCTTGGAAGAAGACTTTAGCGAGTGATGTCGACTTCCAGCCTTCGCCAGCAATCTGGAATGGCACTATGAAGTTCCATGCCCAGGTGTTTTTTGCGATTGAGGCATTAGGTCTGGGTGACACGATGCACAAGGCGATATTCCAGGCGATGCATGTGGATCGTAATCCCCTATCCACAGAGGCACAGGTGGTACGATTTTTTGAGTCTCAAGGTGTGGCAGAAAAGGATTTTAACAAGGCCTTTAAGTCTTTTGGTGTAGGCTCTCAAGTCACTAAAGCTGAAGCCGTCATGAGACAAGCCGCTATCAGCGGCACGCCCGAGCTGGTGGTGAACGGTAAGTACCGCATTTCAACACGCAAAGCCGGCAGTCAGGCGAATATGCTGAAAATCGCCGATGCATTGGTGGAGCGTGAGCGTCGGATGAAAAGTGGCGGTTAGCATTGCGATAGATCCGGCTGCCTAGAAGGTGGTGGCGTGGATGACGTGTCAAGAGAGGTTTGTCTGAACTCACCTACGACAGTTAAGACCCCCCCTCTTTGTTGATCTCTAGAGCTGGGTATTTCGGATCGCTCGTAAAAAACTGTCTTGCAATCCCGTTGGGACCCAGTCTTTGCGATACGTAATCCCGATTGGGCGGCTTGTTCCCTCGATTGCTTTTGGACTGATTGCAAGTGCTCCTGTTAAAACGTCAACAGACACCTGTTTGGCGGGAAGCAGTGCTGCAAATTCAGATTCCAGCAATATGCCTCGAATAGCGATTAAGGAGCTGCATTCGATAATCTTCTTCGGTGGCTCTAAACCAGCGGCTTTGAAATATCCTTCAAATACAGCTCTGGCGGGGGTGCCTTTTCTGGGAGCCACCCAGCTAAGTGTTTGCAGCGTTCGGGGGTCGTAGTCTGATTTGCTGGCAAGTGGGTGATGAGCACCTGTCACTAAATAGAGGTGGTCTTCGAACAGCTCTTCCTGAATAACAAGTGGCGATGGATGCGGCGTGCGAAGTGCGCCAATAATAATGTCAAGTTCGCCCGTGAGTAGTTGGTTGAGCTGTTCGTCATAGGGTCCGTCTACAATTGAGACTCGCGCTTGGGGGTATTGTTTTAGTAAATCGATGGTTGCTTTGGGAATTAGACTGGCTCTTGCTAAAGGCAGCGCGCCTATACGCAGCTTGCCATCCATGATGCCGTAGTATTCTCTTGTTTCTGCGATGGCCTGATCCAGCTCGGCGAAGAACAGGGACGCCTTTTGAGCGATCTGCCTAGCACTCCACGTCGCCTCGACACCTTGTGGGCTTCGCCGATAAAAGCGTGTATGGCACAAATTTTCGAAGTCGCGTACCGCTTTGTGAACCGAAGGTTGAGCAAGGCTCAGTTTCTGCGCTGCGCGTGAATAGCTCTGCTGTTCGTATACTTCAATAAATGCCCTGAGTTGACTTGTCGTCGTGCGGTGAATCAATGAGACCTTGATGCCCACAGACCTACTCAGTGTCTCTTCGATCTCTTTTAAATAGGCAATGGCACGATCGGTGCGTCGCAAAAATCTCGCGCCCGCCTCGGTCACTAAGACACCTGCAGGTGAGCTTTCGAACAACGTGTACCCTAAGTCTCTCTCTAGTTTTCTAACGGCCTGGCTCACTGCTGATTGTGTTAGGGGTATTCTTTCTGCTGCACGACTAAAGCTTCGTTCATCTCTGACGAGCTGAGCCATGCGTAATGATTTTAGTGAGAGCGTAATCATTAAGGCATTATAGATAAAATTAATGTCATTGGCTCGATTTTTGACAGCGAAAAACATCTTGGTGGTTCACACTGTAATCCTAAACTTATAGGAATCCACGCAATGCCAGTATGTGTTACAGATATCCCAAGAATCGACCCTGAGCTTATGCAGCAGTATCAATCTCAGGAAGTTGCAACGGTACACGAATCTCAAGGTCGAATAGGGCTACTCGCGCCTTATATGCGGCCTATTTTCAGGCCGGCTCGCATTGCTGGGTCTGCCGTTACCGTTGAGGTAGCGCCCGGCGATAACTGGATGCTCCACGTGGCTGTCGAGCAGTGTCAGCCTGGTGATATTTTGGTGGTAGCACCGACGAGCCATTGTGAGGACGGCTATTTTGGCGACTTGCTGGCGACCTCTCTCATGGCGAGAGGCGTGAGAGGACTTATTATTGATGCAGGGATTCGTGACATTGCAACGTTGACCGAAATGGGTTTTCCCGTTTGGTCCAAAACCGTTCACGCTCAGGGCTGTGTGAAAGAGACCTTAGGAAACGTGAATACACCGATTGTGTGTGCAGGACAACTGATTTATCCCGGTGACGTCATTGTTGCTGATGATGACGGGGTTGTCTGTGTCAGAAGAGAGTCAGCCGGGGCTGTGCTAGAGAAGGCCAATCAACGACTCGATGCCGAGGCCGAAAAGCGCGAGCGTTTGGCGGCTGGGGAGTTGGGCCTGGACATTTATAACATGCGAGGCCGTTTGGCGGATAAGGGTCTTAAGTACGTGTCCTATTCGGAGCAGAACTAAATGCCGCAGCGTGCCATACCATGTGCCTTGATCAGGGGAGGAACCAGTAAGGGGCTCTATTTTCTAGCCTCAGATTTGCCGGAGCAGACTGAGCTCAGGGATAAGGTGTTGCTTGCTGCTATGGGTTCACCTGATCCGCGCCAGATTGATGGCGTTGGTGGTGCGCATCCTCTGACGAGCAAAGTCGCGATTGTGAGTAAGGCTTCTCGCGATGATGCCGATATTGATTACCTATTTTTGCAGGTCTCTCCCGATAGCGATGTAGTCTCAGATGCGCAGAATTGCGGTAATTTGTTGGCTGGTGTAGGAGCGTTTGCACTAGAGACTGGTTTGCTATCGGCGGATGGTGATCTCACGCGTATTCGGGTTCATATGGTGAATACCGCTGGTATCGCCGTAGCTACGGTGCAAACACCTGGCGGTGAAGTTGAATATGAGGGTGATGCTCGGATTGATGGTGTTCCCGGGACCTCGGCACCTGTAGAACTTGAATTTGTTGATCTGGAAGGCTCAAGCTGCGGTACGCTTTTGCCAACGGGAAGTGTGGCAGATGAAATCGACGGTATAGCCGTCACCTGTATCGATAATGGCATGCCTGTTGTGCTTATTCATAGTCAAAGCTTGGGAAAAAGCGGCAACGAAACGCCGGCTGAGCTTGAGGCAGATGCCTTGTTGCGTGAACGCGTTGAGCGCATTCGCTTGCACGCAGGACAACTTATGGGTCTGGGTGATGTTACAAACAAGACCGTACCAAAAATGTCCTTAGTGTCTTCGCCGACACAGGGAGGTACCTTGTCTACGCGCACCTTTATACCGCATCGGGTTCACGATGCGATTGGTGTGTTGGGAGCTGTCAGTGTGGCCACTGCTTGTGCCATACCTGGAACCGTGGCCGCTAACCTCTTACCCTCTTCGAATGACGGCAGCACCTTTGAGATTGAACACCCCACCGGGTTTTTTTCGGTCGACGCTGAAGTGACGGCAGGGGCTGACGGCTTTTCTGTGAAGCGTTCGGCGCTTTTGCGGACCGCTAGGTTGCTAATGCGAGGTACGGTATGTGTACCGTCAGCGGTATGGCCGACCGAGGGAGCGAAGCAGCAATGAATATTGGGATTATTGGTTTTGGAGAGGTTGGTCAGCTGATCTCTCGTCAATTCGTCGCTCGCGGTCATGCGGTAAAGGTTTGGGACCGACTATTTGCAGAGCCTTTTAGTTCTGTTTTGAGCCTCGCTCGTAGGTTTGAAGGTCTTGAGTTAACGACGTCTACT
>JALRFH010000230.1 GCA_023253715.1 Halieaceae bacterium | reverse complement strand
TAGTGACGACCCTCTTGCACGGCGACAGTCGCGGTGATTTGTCCTGAGCTTAATAAGGGTAGCCATCGCGCCTTTTGCGCCTCGCTGCCGGCTAGCTCGATCATGGAGCTAGCGGCAGCCACGGATGATATTAGAGGGCTCGCCACAATGTTGCGACCCGTTTCCATCAGTACGGCGGCTAATCCCATGTAACCAAAACCCAGACCGCCGTTTTCTTCACTAAGTGCTGTGGCAGGCAATCCAAGCTCACACAGTTGTTGCCACAAGTTGGCATCGTAAGAGCCACCTTGACGTTCTGATCGAATGGTTCTTAGGTTGCTGACGGGGGCATGCTCTTGCACAAAAGCGCGAGCGGTGTCTTGTAGCATAGTTTGTTCTTCATTGAATATCATGTTCTGTGCCCCTGATTACGATGCCATGCCAAGCGCACGTTTGGCGATGATGTTGAGCTGAATTTCGGAAGTCCCGCCGGCAATGGTATGCGATTTATCAAAGGCCCAGTTGCGCGTTACGGTGTGCTCGGTATGAGAGGATTGGTGGGACTCCCAGCCCAGCGCCCGATTGCCTAAAATTTCGAGCAAGAGCTCGTCTTTACGCTGCAGTTGCTTAGTGCCAATGTGCTTCAGTAAGAGGCCTAAACGAGGATCTAGCTGTCTGGCCTTAGCCTGATAGAAGAGCCGCTCGTTCAATTGTGTAAAGGCCTGCATTTCCATATCCAGCGCTGCAATTTTTGACCGTACTTCGGCGTTCGAGAGCAAACCACCGGCGTCATGCCCAAGGGTTTGCTTGGCCAAATCGATTAGGCTAACTTCCTCTTTCTCGGTCATCGATTCCATGGAGGACATCAGTGCACGCTCGTGTTTGAGCAGCTCTTTTGCGACATCCCAACCTTTATCGAGCTCGCCCACCAAGTTCTCCTTGGGGACCTTAACGTTGTCAAAGAAAGTCTGACAAAATTCCGACTCGCCGCTAATCAGTTCGATTGGGCTGACCGATACACCGTCGCTTTCCATATCGATCAGTAAAAAACTGATACCTTGTTGCTTGGGGGCTTCTGGATTGGTCCGCACTAAACAGAAGATCCAGTCGGCTTTGTGGGCGTTTGTGGTCCAGATCTTAGTGCCATTCACCAAGAAATGATCGCCACAGTCTTCGGCCTTCGTTTTTAGGCTGGCGAGATCTGAGCCTGCTGAGGGCTCGGAATAACCTTGGGCCCAGCGAATTTCACCGCGTACGATTTTAGGAATGTGCTCGAGCTTTTGCTCTTCGGTGCCGTAGGCGAGTAAAGCGGGGCCGAACATCCAAATACCAATTTCGTACAAAGGGGGGCGACATTGCAGGCGAGCCATTTCTTGTTGCAAAATTTTAGCTTCATCGGGGCTTAGGCCGCCGCCGCCATAGGCTTTTGGCCAAGTAGGGGCGGTCCATCCTCTTTCAGCCATGGCTTCAAACCATTGTTGAGCATCCTGAGACGGAAATTTGCGATTACGACCACCCCAAATCTGCTCGTCTTTGACGATAGGTTGCCGTTGCGACTCAGGGCAATTTTCTAAAAGCCAAGCCCGTGTTTCTTCGCGGAAGGTGTTTAGATCGCTCATTAGAGCCCTCCTGTTGGGTGTTGATTACTGGCGCGGCCTTGGCCGTTGCTCACCAGCTGTAATAATTCGTGTTTCAGACGTTGTATGTGTGCGCTCTCGAAAGGGGCAGCCGGATCCATGATGCGATCAAACGCAAAACCAGCCAAAAACCGGTGCACAAAGCGAAAGCACTCTTTCAGGCTCTGGTGCGAGACTGGATAGTCGGCGAACATCGAGGCCATAATGTTAATGTGTTTATCTTGCTGTTCATTGATGGCGAGCGCCTTGGATGAAGGGCCTACACCACTCATGCGAGATGCTCGGGTAATTTCTGAGAAGGCAAAGTACAGGTCGCTGCGATAGTGTTCCCAAACGGCATCGACAAAATGATCAATACGTTTTTCGAGGGGGCCATCTTCTAGTTCAGCTTGCTGCAACTGATTTAGATAGACCTGCTGCGATCTCTCGATGATGGCTAAGAGTATGTCGTCTTTGGTGCCAAAATGATGCTGAACTGCGCCCCATGTGATGCCCGCACGTCGCGCAATTTGACCCGATGTTGCCCCCGAAAAACCCGATTCGTTGATAAGTTCAATCACGGCTTGAAGGATGCGCTCTCGGGTCGCAAGCGCTTTGCGGGCCTGGTGACCCAAGCTCTTTTCGCGCCGCAGCTTTGGGGGTAACGCTGCTACATTCATGCAAAGTAAGTGCGTTTAATCTGAGCTTTGATGAGTTTTTCGGTCGCTGTTCTGGGTAGGGGCGCTTCGGCAAATTTAACCTGAACAGGCACTTTGAAACCCGCGAGATGCTCTTTGCAGTAACGAACTATGTCGGCTTCGGTGATGTGGTCGTGGCCTTGCTGGAATCGAACTACGGCAGCGGGCTCCTCGCCAAAGCGATCGCTGTCAATCGCCACAACGGCTGCCTCGGCGCAACCAGGAAACTGTATTAGGCAATTTTCGACTTCGACAGGATAAATGTTTTCCCCACCACGAATAATCATATCTTTGACGCGATCGCAGATGTAAAGCAGGCCATCTTCATTGAAGTAGCCTACGTCACCGGTTTTGAACCAACCTTGCTCGAAGTCGCTACCGTCTTTGGCACCGCTGTAATAAGCTTGAATGCAGGCTGACGATTTGATCCAGATTTCACCCGGCTCGCCATCGGCGACTTGCTGGCCTTCGTCGTTACAAAACTTAAATTCTATGATGGGGCTAGGAAACCCGCTCGCGCCGGGTCTAGCGGTCGCCATATAGCCTGTGAAGGCGGCGCCACTTCCCCCTGTTTCGGTTAGTCCCCAGCCCGCACCGGGCATTGCTGCTTCTGTCTTGCTACTGTAAAGCTCGCTCAGCTTGCTTGGTGTAGCACCGCCGCCGGCACTGATGTTGGATATTTTGCTGGTGTCGGCGTCTTGAAAATCTTCATGGGTTAGCAGATCTAGCAGCATGGCTGACGCGCCCATCAGCACTGTAATGTCCTCTTCTTTTACCGCTCGGACGGCTTCTTTGGGGTCCCATTTGTACATCATGTACAGTGCACGTCCATGTCTTAGGCTAATCAAGGATTGCGAGAACAAGCCGCTGATGTGAAATAACGGTACCGCGAACAGTGTTTTTGGGTGTAGGGGGCTCGCGAGCTGGGCATTCATGGTATCGGTATTGGTCATGTAGGTTGCTGCACCAATAAACTCAACATTCATGAGTGATTGGCAACAGTTTTGGTGCGAAAACATGGCACCTTTCGGACGGCCTGAAGTACCAGAGGTGAAGAGTAATATCGCTGGATCTAAGGGTTCTACTTGGGCTGGCTCGAAATCGGCAGCGAGTGAAGAGTCGACTAGATCCCAAAACAACACGCTGTCTCTGTCTTTGGCGTCTGGCTCTACGACGACGGCGTTTAAGTTGTTGCCAGCGCTACGAATAAAATGCAGCCGGTCAGCATCACAAATGACCAATTTGGCTTGGCCATCGGTCAGACCTTGTTGCAGTTCTTCAGATCGCCCCCAGCTGTTTAGTGGAACGGCTACGGCTCCCAGATTGATGATTGCGACAAAGGCAATGAGCCATTCTGGGCGGTTACGCATCGCGATGGCGATGTGGTCACCCTTATTGACCTTGAAATCTCGCTTGAGGGCAACGGCTAGACGGTCAGATGCCGTAAAAAACTCTTTAAACGAGTAATTTTCGCCCATGTATTGCAAATAAAGTTTGTCGCCGTGTTGCCGCCCAGGTGCTATGACGTCTGCTAGCGATTTTTCTGCATTTTTGTAGGCTTTGTAGCTTACGCCATCGATCACGTGCTCCACGATTTCGAAGGGGGCTCCCGGCCCAGTCAGTTGGGCAACCGCGGTGTGATGTGGTGCGCTAAATTCCGTCATGTATTCAACCCTCTGGGTTCTTTGTGCTGTTATTGTGGCTATTGTTCATCGGCACAAAGTATTCTGGATAAAACATTGCGGGGCAAATGTTTTTGGGGTGTCAGTATCGTCCACTTGCATTACATGCGAACCTATACAAGCAGTGCTGAAACACGCTCTAATTCGGTTTTTACGATATTTCTCTGACACAAGCGCGAGATAACTGCCTAGGTGAAAGTATGAAAACTGCGTTAACAGAGCGCTTAGGGTGTAAATACCCCATTGTTCAAACCGCGATGGGTTGGGTGGCTGATCCTGCTTTGGTTGCCGCCACCGCCAATGCGGGTGGCTTTGGGTTCTTGGCCGGTGCGGTCATGACACTAGACGAGATCGAAGCCGGAATCCTCGAAATCAAGCGGCTAACTGACAAGCCCTTCGGCGTGAACTTCCACATGTACGTGCCACACGCCGAGCAAATTATCGATTTGTGCATCGACCATAAAGTCCGCGCAGTCAGTTACAGTCGATCGCCCTCGTCGGCGGCGGTCAAGCGACTAAAAGAGGCGGGTGTACTGTGTATGCCGACCGTAGGCGCTTTAAAGCACGCAGTTAAAGCGGTGGAGTTTGGGGCAGACATCGTTGTGGTTCAGGGTGGTGAAGGCGGTGGTCACACAGGCTCTGTTGCAACGTCTATTTTGCTAAAACAAGTTTGCCAAGCGGTTGATGTGCCGGTGGTAGCGGCGGGCGGGTTTAGTCGCGGCAGTGATCTGATTGCGGCCTTAGCGCAAGGCGCTTGCGGTATCGCTATGGGTACCCGCTTTTTGCTGACGCAAGAATCGCCGGTGCCCGAAGTCACTAAAGCGGAGTACCTAAAAGCGCCGCCCGAGCAGATTATTACCAGTACCAAGCTTGATGGTCTGCCGCAGCGCATGATCCTTAATCCCTTGCTCGCACGTTTGGAGAAGGCCTCGGGGCTACAGATGCTATTGCTTGCCATGAAAAACGGCTTGGCATTTACCAAACTGACAGGGGTTTCACTGTTTGGTATGTTGCGCTCGGCAATGGCCATGCAAAAGAATACGGATCTAACCTTAGGGCAAACGATGATGGCGGCTAACGCCCCCATGATGATTCAAGAAGCGATGGTCAAAGGGCATCCGCAAGACGGAATTTTGCCAAGCGGTCAGGTCGCTGGCCTTATTGATGAGCTGCCAACCGTGCAAGCTTTGATAGATCGCCTAATGACTGAGGCAGATCAAACTTTAACGCGGCTGAATACCTTAAACTCGGCAGACTAGAAAGGGATATTTATGGCTTTTAGCTTAACAATAGAAAACGGTATCGCAGAGTTGGTTTTCGATAAACCACCCGTCAATGCGTTTAACTCCACCGAGTGGTCAAATATTGCTGCCGAAATCAAAGCCTTGGGTACCAACGATGCAGTGTCAGTGATTGTCATTCGCTCTGAGGGGCGAGGCTTTTGTGCGGGCGTTGACATCAAAGAATTGGACGCCGACTCGCGTAAAATCGTGCCGGTCAATAAAGGCAATTACGACACTTTTGAATCGATCCATCTAAATCCTAAACCCGTTGTTGTGGCGCTTCATGGCTTTGTTCTAGGCGGAGGTATCGGTATTGCGGGTGCGGCTGACATCATTGTGGCATCAGAGTGCGCGCGCTTTGGAGTGCCCGAAGTCGACCGTGGAGCCATGGGCGGCGGTGCACACTTACAGCGTATGTTCCCAGTCCAGAAGGTACGCTACATGTACTTCACGGGGCAGTTTATCGATGCGCAAGAGGCGTATCGATTAGGCGCAGTTGAGCGAGTGGTCGCGCATTCAGAACTGCGCGCTACGGCGATGGAAATCGCCGGTCAGATCGCAGCCAAAAGCCCGATTATGATTCAATTGGCAAAAGAAGCCCTAACGGGCATTGAAGATGGCAGCTTGGAAGCAAAATATCGCTGGGAGCAAGGTTTTACGCTCGAGGCATACACGCATGCGGATTCAGCGGAAGCGCGCTCTGCTTTTGTAGAAAAGCGTGACGCTAAGTTCGAGGAATAAGGAGAGATCCAATGGCAAAAGCAATTGATTACAAGTTGGGGCCTAAAACGTTTCCTACGGGGTGGTTTGTGGTCGCAGAGAGCTCGGAGCTTGATCAAGGTCCGATGGCGGTTCGGTTCTTTGGGCGTGACTTGGCTTTGTACCGAGGCGAGTCCGGTAAGCCAGTATTGCTGGACGCTTACTGTAAGCATATGGGTACGCATTTAACCGCCAGTGACTCTGCCATGATCGTTCGTAACGGCAAGCAAATTGAAGGGGACTCGATCCGTTGCCCGTATCATGGTTGGCGCTACAACTCAGCAGGTGAGGTAGACGATATTCCTTATCACGATGGACCTTGCCCTAAATCGGCATCCATTCGTTCTTACCCTGTTGTCGACAACATGGGCTGTGTTATGGCGTGGTTTGACGAAGATGGCGCCGCGCCTAGCTACGATGCGCCGTTCTTACAAGAGTGGAACGACCCTCAGTGGATACATTGGACTTTAGACCATTTGGGCGAACTCGATATTCACCCACAGGAAGTCTTAGATAACATGTCTGACATGCGTCATCTAGAGCCGACCCACGGCCAGCCTTGTGAGTACTTTGAAAACGAGGCTAAAGACCACGTGTACATTCAGCGTCAGGGCGGCATCATGCAGCTCTACGGCAACGTCAACTTGTACACGACCACATGGTACACCGGGCCAGGTGTATTACTGTCAAAACAAGTCTGGGGTGATACCGTTCAGTACGAATTGATCGCCAATACGCCAGTGGAAGATGGCCGTATTAAGGCTTGGCATGGCTGTTTGGTGCGCGGCACAGCGGTACCGCCCACGGCGGAAGATATTGAAGCTGCCAAGCAGACCCAAGCGGGTGCCTTGGAAGCATTTGCCACCGATTTCCAGATTTGGCGCCACAAAGAGCCCGCTTTGGTACCGATGGCCATGAAAACCGATGGCCCTTTCCGTATTGGGCGTAAGTGGTATTCACAGTTTTATGCAGACGCTGCAACCGCTAAGTCTTTGCAAGAAGAGTTAAACGGTTTTTACACCATTCCTGGTGTGGCAACGCCCGCGGATAAAAACCACGCCATCGACGATGGCCTACCCTTTATGGATTGAGGAGCGGAGCAATGGACTACGCAAAAGCCGCAGCGGCGGTACAACAGTACATGGATGGCTTAACCGGCGAAGACGTCAGCGTGATTGTCGATTTGTATGCCGACGATGCGCAAATTGAAGATCCGATCGGTAGCGATATTGTTGCCGGACACGAAGCGATTACGCAGTTTTACGGTGGTGTGTTGGCAGGCATCAAGGGCGCAGAGTTATCGGGTCCCATCCGTGTTGCTGCCAATGAGGTCGCGTTCCCTTTCCAGATCACCATAGGTGCCGGCGATGCGCCAATGTACATGGATATCATCGACGTTTTTAAATTTAACGACGCGGGTAAAGTCGTGTCGATGCGTGCTTTTTGGGGTCCCGAAAATACTCGGACCTAAGGATTGCCTGACGGCTCAAGCCCACAATTCGTGGGCTTTTTTGTGTCTTAAGAAAATGTGACTAAGCTTTTTAGGATAAGGCTGACCAGCATTGATTGTTGAGAAACCCCGGTCTTGGCGAAGATAGAGCGTAGCTGCGCCCGCGCGGTGTTGCGCGCGATTCCCAAGTCGCCCGCGGCTTGGTCAAGGTTGGCGCCTTCTGCCAAATGTTTGGCCAGCATGGCTTCTGCGCGTGTTAAGCCATACAGTGACATCAATAGGCGGATGTCGATATCGTAGCGTTTTTCAGGACCGTTGATAAATACGATCATATGAGGCGTGTGCCCCGGTTCCACGGTCTTGTCGATCATCATGGGTTTGATCAGGATTTCGAGATCGGCTTTGCCCGAGGGGCGGTCAACCGACAGCGCATTCACCGGTGCTGGTGCTTGTGCGCGCTGGGCTTGAACGACCTCTTCAATATAGCCATTCAGTTTGGTTCTGGCGGCTTGGCTATCGAGATGGATATGATCGTTTACAATATGAATGCCGTCTTTCTCTCGGATCAGTTCGTCAGCCACGGCGTTGCGAGTGATCACTTTGCCTCGCTCGTCCAAAGTAATGATGCCGATCGATTGCTTGGAGATGGTTTTCGAGTAGAGCTTGCGTTCGTTGTCTAGCTGGATCAGCTGCATACCATTAGCCACAGCGCGTTGAATGTGGGGTGACAGCAGGGTCAAAAACTCTCGCTCATCAGGACCAAAGTTATCGGCCGATTTAGGGCGGGCAAAACGCACGCTAAAGCGCTGGCCGTTGGCGTTGCGCAGGTCCATCCCGATCATGTGGTAAATATCGAGTGGTACCATGCAAAACCGATAGAGTTCGGTTTCTTCGAGTGAGCTGTAGGGGTAGCACTCGTTTAAGGTGATGACCTGGCCCCAAGGCAAGTTTGTCATTAGGTTGGCGGTGTAGTACCGATCGGTATACGGGTTGCTGTGGTCATCAATTAGGGTTTTTTGTAGCTTGTCACACGACACAAACAGCAAGCCGCCGTCATCACCGGTAGGTTCACGCATGGTGATCGACGCGAAGGTCGCGTCGATTATCTGTCGCACGCCAAACAGGAAGTTATTATAGGGGTCTTCCTCGATATGACCGTCGTACAGGCATCCTATCAATTTTGAAAACGCTTCGATGTCTGGCGTATTCATCGGTGTTATAAACCCTCGATTCACGGGTGACCACGTGTGTCATTAGACACTATTTTCCACCTGCGCCCAAGCGATATCGAACGCCGGTTGGCGTGGCGTTCGATACGAGCTGGCTTAGCCGCGTTTTTTGGCCATTTGCATAGCGATGTCTTCGATCAAGTCTTCCTGACCGCCAACGGTCTTCCTGTTCGCCATTTCAAGCAGGATTTCATGCGAGGGTACGCCGTATTTCGCTTGCGCGCGTTTGGCAAACAGTAAGAAGGATGAGTAAGCCCCGGCGTAGCCAAGTACCAATGAGTCACGGCTTAAGCGCACGGGTTCATCCATGATGGGCAGAACGTGATCTTCCGCAGCGTCCATCAGCTTGAAGATATCAATTCCGGTTTCTGCGCCCATGCGGTCCAAAACCGCGGCCATGGCTTCCAGTGGTGTGTTGCCGGCACCGGCGCCTAAGCCTGCGGCAGAGCCGTCGATACGGTTGGCACCGGCTTCGATGGCTGCCAACGAGTTAGCCACACCCATGGCCATATTGTGGTGACCGTGGAAGCCGATTTCTGTCTCGGGTGCCAGTTCTGCGCGTAACAGCGCAATGCGCTCGGTCACATCATCGGGCAACATGTAGCCGGCAGAGTCGGTGCAGTAGATACAGTTGGCACCGTACGATTCCATAAGCTTGGCTTGCTCTAAAATTTCTTCCGGCGAGATCATATGCGCCATCATCAAAAAGCCCACCGTATCTAGACCCATGTCGCGGCCAAGGTTAATGTGCTGGCGCGAGACGTTGGCCTCGGTGCAGTGGGTTGCCACGCGAATGGTTGAGATGCCGCAATCGGCCGCCATGCGCAGGTGATCCACCGTACCAATCCCGGGTAGCAGCAGGGCAGATACCTTGCTGGTGCTAACCGCGTTCACAACGGCAGTGATGTATTCTTGATCGGTGTGAGCAGGGAACCCATAGTTCACCGATGCGCCGCCTAAGCCATCGCCATGCGTCACCTCGATTAAAGGGACTTTTGCTACGTCTAGAGCCTTGGCGATGTCGACCATTTGATCGACCGAAATTTGGTGGCGCTGGGGGTGCATGCCATCGCGCAATGACATGTCATGGAGGGTAACTTTACGTCCTTTGATATTCATACTTCGCCTCGCTTATGCCGCAGCCAATTTACGGCGTGCAA
>JALRFH010000202.1 GCA_023253715.1 Halieaceae bacterium | reverse complement strand
GATGCTGGCCTCGGGTGCAGGCGATTCGGCATAAAACGCGGCGGCCTGATGGGGGTTTTCGCCGTAGCGCATCCCCTGAAGTTTAGTAAATTGCTTCGTGTAAGTGCGCGGGAATTTAGGCTCGCCACCTTCAACGAACTGACCGAAGTGGTTGGCAATTGCGGCATCGTATTTCGCAGTGTGCTCGAAGGCTTTGATGGCTAAATCGAAGCGGGTTTCGTAAGTAGTGGCGCCAGCGTTGGCTTCCAGTTCTTTCAGAATTCGGTCGTAGTCGGACGCGTTAACCACGATGGTCACGTCCTTATGGTTCTTGGCGGCTGATCGAACCATCGTGGGGCCACCGATGTCGATGTTTTCGATCGCATCCTCCTGCGTGCAGTCAGGCTTGGCAATGGTTGCTTCGAATGGGTACAAATTTACGACCACCATGTCGATGGTTTCAATCGCATGGTCGGCCATGACCGTGTCATCGATCCCGCGGCGACCAAGAATGCCTCCGTGTACTTTGGGATGAAGGGTTTTTACGCGACCGTCCATCATTTCAGGGAAGCCGGTGTAGGATGATACCTCGCGAACAGGAAGTCCTGCCTCTGACAGCAATTTATAGGTTCCGCCGGTAGATAGCAGCGCGACGTTCATGGCGCTAAGAGCAGTGGCGAACTCCACAATGCCGGTTTTATCCGACACGCTAATTAATGCTTGTTTTACGGGGGCAAGAGCGGCTGTAGTCATGTGTATCCTGAATGGTCTAGTCGATAAGTTGGTGGAATTTAAGTTTTTTGCGCAAGGTGCCGCGGTTTACGCCAAGCATCTCGGCGGCTTTGCATTGGTTGTGATTGACTTGTTCCATGACGTAGGCCAGTAAGGGGCCTTCTACTTCGTTGATGACCATGGCATACAGATCGGTGGGGACCTGGCCGTCCATTTGCTCGAAATAGGTGTCTAAGCTGGCTGTGACAGCGTTGCGTAGGCTCATAAAAGTGTCCTGTGCATCTTATTCATCGTTATTACGCCGCATCTTGTGTAAGAGTCGTTGTTAATCGCTGGATAAAGTCCAGTTGTTCTTGGGGGTGCTGTATTTGGTTAAAGTTTGATCGGACGCTTCGATCAAGACCTAGGGCTTCAAAATACCAACTGGCGTGTTTGCGCGCAAAGCGCAAGCCCATGAAGTCGCCGTAAAATGCCTGAATCGCGGCCACATGTTGTTCGGCGATTTGCAGCTTTGTTTCACGGCTGGGCTCGTCTAATGCCTTGCCGGTGCGCCATTTGTGCCTTATCTGACCCAGTAACCAAGGTTGACCCTGTGTGCCGCGGCCAATCATAACTCCTGCAGCACCCGTGTAGTTTAACACCTTCAGCGCCTGATCGGGGTCGGTAATATCACCATTTGCGATGACGGGGATATCCACCGTCTGGACTACGTCGGCAATGGTGTCGTACTCGACCGCACCCTTGAAAGCGCAGGCACGTGTTCGACCATGAATTGTGAGTGCGGCAATACCGGCATCTTGGGCTATGCGAGCAATTGTCTTCGCGTTGCGCTTGTCTGGTGCCGTGCCTGTACGAATTTTCAGCGTCACGGGAATATCCACCGCTGACGTCACTGCGACTAAAATATCTTGGACCAAGGTTTCGTTAGCTAACAAGGCAGAGCCCGCGGCCTTTTTACAGACCTTTTTCGCGGGGCAGCCCATGTTGATGTCAATGATGTCAGCACCCGACTCTTGATTCAGGCGAGCCGCGGCCGCGAGCTGTTCGGGGTTATGTCCGACAATCTGCACGATGTGAGCTTGGTTTGGGTCAACTGCACTGCGCCATTGCGATTTTTGCGTTTGATGCGTGTCGGGGTTGGCGCTGATCATTTCTGCAACCGCGTACGAGGCGCCGTGTTCAAGGCAGAGCTGACGAAATGGCAAATCCGATACACCGGCCATGGGTGCGGCGATAACGGGATGGTCAAATTGATGGCGGCCGATCGTCAGCAAAGTTCATACCACTCTATTAGGGGACTGCATAGGATACCGCATGTCGTGCGGGACTAGAATGAAGATTTAAAAAACTTAATTCTTATTCTTGTGCCCGACCAAGCAGACCCACTCATCGGTTTGCTCTGCGATGTGTAGCTCGATCTCTGGTAGGTAGTGTTCCCTGACTGCAGCAACCTGAGATTCGATGAGTCCTGCGAGCACCAACAAGCCGCCCGGCTTCAAAAATTCGACTAACTTTGGCGCTAACATCATCAAAGGTTCGGCCAAAATATTAGCCACCAGAGTGTCTGCACAGGCGGGCGCTAGGTGGTGGGCTTCGTGCGTTGGTTCAATCACGACAAAATCCTCAGTCGAAATGCTGTTGCGCTGAGCGTTGTCCGTGGTTGCGACGAGTGCTTGAGGGTCGTTGTCGACGCCGACAAACCGAGATGCGCCCATTTTCAGCATCGCAATACCCAAAATGCCCGACCCGCAACCGTAATCTATGGTCATTTGATCTTTAAGATCTTGCTTGGCCAGTTGCTTTAAACACATTGCGGTCGATGGGTGGGTGCCAGTGCCGAACGCTAATCCTGGGTCGAGCAATAAATTGATCGCACTTGGGTCGGGTGGTGTGCACCAACTTGGGCAGATCCACAAGTTGTCGGAAAATTGAATGGGTTGGTAATGTTGCTCCCACTCGCGTTCCCACACGCGGTCTTCAAGAATTTCAATATCAAACTGGCAGGGGGCCGCAAACCGTTCCTTCAAATGTGAGCGCAAGGACTCACTGGGCGTATCCGCTGTAAACAAGCCTAATATGACCAAGTTGTCCCACAGCGGTGTTTCCCCTACGCCCGGCTCCAACACCGGTTGATCGGCGCCATCTTGGAAGGTTATGGAAACTGCGCCAAGTTCGAGCAGGTGGTCTTCGATTAGCTCGTGCAGATCTTTTGGCGCACGTGCTCGAACTTGTATCCAAGCCATATTAGTCTTCCAATAGGCCTTCTAGGTAGTGAATGCTAACGCCACCAGCAAGGAATGAGGTGTCTCGCACTAGGTTGCGATGTAGGGCAGCGTTCGTTCTAATGCCTTCAACGATCAATTCATCCAAGGCCCGTTGCATGCGTTTCATCGCCGTCTCACGATCGTGGCCGTGGGTGATGACTTTAGCAATCAGCGAGTCGTAAAACGGAGGTACGGTATACCCATCGTAAATGTGTGAATCAACGCGAACGCCTAGGCCGCCAGGGGCGTGGAACCGTTTGATATTTCCGGGCGAAGGCAAGAAGGTTTGCGGGTCCTCGGCGTTGATGCGGCACTCCATGGCGTGTCCCGTGAAAGTGATATCGCTTTGCTGAAGCCCCAGAGGTTCGCCGCCCGCCACGCGAATTTGCTCGCGCACAATGTCCACGCCAGTAATCATCTCGGTGACTGGGTGTTCAACTTGAACCCGTGTATTCATTTCGATGAAGTAAAAACCGCCGTCTTCGTACAGGAATTCAAATGTGCCTGCACCGCGGTAACCAATCGTTTTACAGGCATTAACGCAGCTTGCACCGACCGCTTCACGAAGCTCGTCGGGAATGCCCGGCGCCGGGGCTTCCTCGATGACCTTTTGGTGCCTGCGCTGCAGCGAGCAGTCGCGATCACCTAAATGTACGACGCCGCCCTGGCCGTCGGCCAGCACCTGGATTTCTACGTGACGAGGTCGTTGAAGATATTTTTCGATGTAGACGACATCACTGCCAAACGCGGCTGCCGCTTCGGACTGGGTGACTTGTACCGACGATAATAGAGCGGCTTCGTTATGTACCACCCGCATACCTCGACCGCCGCCGCCCGCGGCGGCTTTGACGATCACCGGATATCCGATACGGCGCGCAATTTCTAGGGTGCGATCGGCATCTTCGGTTAGAGGCCCGTCGGAGCCCGGCACAGTCGGGACACCGGCTTTCTTCATGGCTTCAATGGCTGATACTTTATCGCCCATCAAGCGAATCGTATCGGCAGTAGGGCCGATGAAAATAAAACCGCTGCGTTCGACTTGTTCGGCGAAATTAGCGTTCTCGGCTAAAAACCCATACCCCGGATGAATGGCGTCAGCATTAGTCACCTCTGCTGCGCTAATGATGGCAGGAATGTTTAAGTAGCTTTGTGCCGATGCCGCAGGGCCGATGCATACGGCCTCGTCTGCCAGTCGGACATGCATAAGGTCACGGTCAGCAGTGGAGTGCACGGCAACGGTTTTAATGCCCAGTTCCTTGCAGGCTCTGAGCACGCGAAGGGCGATTTCGCCGCGATTCGCGATCAGGACTTTTTCTATGGTTCGCATCGATCTGCTCCCGATTAAATAATCGTGATCAGAGGTTGATCGAACTCGACGGCTTCGCCGTTTTCAACCAAAATGGCACCAATTTTACCGGATTTGTCGGCTTCGATCTGGTTCATCATCTTCATCGCTTCGACGATGCAGATAACGTCGCCCGCGTTAACATTTTGGCCAACTTTAATGAAAGGTGCTGACGTTGGTGAAGGTGCCGCGTAGTAGGTGCCTACCATTGGGGACTTAACCGCATGACCTTCTAGCGCCGCCTCTTTAGGTGCTTCTGCGGCTGGAGCTGCTGGAGCGGCAACAGGCGCAGCGGCCGGTGCGGGCGCAGCGTAGGTTGGCATCGACGCAACTGACACATTGCCAGCAGGCGCGCTGCGGCGAATGCGCACAGAGTCATCGCCTTCGTGGATCTCGATTTCGTCAATGTTTGACTCTTCGAGAAGTTCAACCAATTTTTTAACCTTGCGGATATCCATGATAGTTCAACCTTATAAAGTAAAAGCGCTAGGCGCGTTAATGTTGTTTTGCGTGTTCGATCGCCGCGGTTAGCGCCAGTTCGTAACTTTTAACACCAAAGCCACAAATGACGCCGATTGCTAAATCGGACAAGTACGAATGTTTTCTGAAGGGTTCGCGGGCGTGCACGTTCGATAAATGCGTTTCAATAAATGGGATGGCGACACCAGCTAGGGCGTCACGCAAGGCAATGCTCGTGTGGGTAAATGCGCCCGGGTTAATCACAATGACATCCACGTTAGCTGCGGGTGCCGAGTGAATTTTATCGATGAGTTCGTGTTCAGCATTGCTTTGAAAGCAACTGATTTCTGCGCCTTCTTGTAAGCCGTGAAGTTGCAGTTGTGCGTTGATGTCATCTAGCGTGCTATGCCCGTAGATTTCGGGTTCGCGCTTGCCCAGCAGATTTAAGTTGGGACCATGAATTACCCAAATTGTTGCCATAATACAGCCGCCCCCGCCGCCTACTTTCAATGGGGCAAGTTTGACAAATTACCCTCATTAAGTCTATGGGTTCTGAGCCGTTTCGGCGCAAATCACGTTTTTTAGCGTGATTTCCTTTAATTGATTAAGCCTATTTACTGCGCGTCAATCGCTTGCAATACAATTTCTTTAGTGAGAATTTGCGGCAAGATTACGGGTGCCAAGTTATTCCCCGGATAGACCAAATAGAACGGAATGCCGCTACGCCGAAATTCTGCTAGAAAATCTGCAACCGCGGGGTCGTAATTCGTCCAGTCGATAATATGGTATACAACGTCGCGTTCGGCAAAGGCTTGTTGGATCTCGGCGGTTTCCAGCACGGCCTTCTCGTTGGCGATGCAAGTAATGCACCAGTCGGCAGTAACGTCTACGAAAACGGGACGATTCCCTGATATCAGCGTCTCGAGCTCGCTGCGCGAAAAGGCGCTGCTTGCTGTGTGACTTTGGACTTGAGTTGGCGGATTCAGCACCAAAATGATCGCTAGCGCGAAACTTAGGGCGGATAAGCGTTTGGCCCAGCCTGTTTTGTGCCAAAACCACATCGACATGGCCACGAGTAAGCAGGCAACCAAGGATGTGGCGAAGACGTCAACGCCCGCTTGTCGCCCCCCAACCCATAGCAACCAAATTACCGTCATATAAAGCGGGAAGGCTAAGAATTGCCGAAAAGTAACCATCCAGGCGCCGGGCTTTGGCATCCATTGTCTGAGTGTTGTGCTGTAGCTAAGAACCACCATGGGTAATGCCATGCCTAGTCCAAGTGCGGCGAACACCGATAACGCCGTTATGGTATTCTGGGTCAGTGCAAAACCTAAGGCGGTACCCATAAACGGCGCTGTACATGGGCTGGCCACGACAACCGCTAGCACTCCAGTAAAAAAGCTGCTTTTGTGATTGTCGTTTTGAGTGAGGGAACTGCCCAGGCCCATGAAGGAGGTCCCGAGCTCGGCAAGGCCTGACAAGGCCAAGGCCATTGCAAAAAAGAGCAAAGCCAGCAGTCCCACGAACTCGGTGCTTTGTAACTGAAAACCCCATCCGACGGCCTGGCCGGCCGCTTTTAGTGTCAATATCAGGCCGGCGAAGGCGACAAAACTGACTACAACGCCTGCAGCGTAGTACCAACTGTGGATATGACTCTCTTTCGGGTCAGCACTGACAAAACTTAATACTTTGAGAGACAGTATGGGGAAAACGCAGGGCATTAAGTTTAGAATGGCGCCTCCGATCAAGGCGAATAGCAGTATCATCCAGACGCTTTGTTGACCGACTTCGGACTTGGATTGCTGTGCCCCATGAGCTTGCTGGTATTGCTCTTCGCTTAAGGGCAGAATTTGGCCTGCTGTGGGTTGAAGCTCGAAGCGGTCGGTGCGCGGAGGGTAGCACAGACCGGCATCGGCGCACCCTTGTGATGTGATGGTAAGTATGGTGCCGTCGCGTATGGGCGTGGCTGTGCTGAGATCGATATCAGCAAAATCGTAGTACACCTTAACGTCGCCAAAATACTCATCAGTTTTATCTATTGCTATCGAGTAGCGCGCAGCGATGCCAGGAGCGCTGGATTCGGGCGTGAGCGAGAACGCAAACTGATGTTGGTATAAATAATACTCAGGCGCGATTTGCCACAAGACTTTTAAATTTTTTGGATCAACAAGATCGACTTGAACCTGATACGCCTCTTCAACCGGCAAAAAGTCTTCTTGATTGCTTGCCGTCAGAAAACGGCTCTGTGCTGCAGCCACAAGAGGTAGGCTCAGCAAAACTAAGACGATAATGAGCTGGCGAACAGCCTGATCCATTTGCGACCTCACCCAGTAAAAAGTGCGTAAATACTAGCAGGTTGCGAATGCAATCCCAAAGTTTCCTCGATCATTCGTGCTATAGTGACGCAAATTAAGGAGGGATTTATGAAGACAGGCTTGCAAGCTTTTGTGATAGGGGTGGCTTCACTGGTAATGACGAGCGCGAACGTCACTGCCTCGCTGCATGAACAGCATCAAGCTTCGCATGGTAGTCATGCTAATGATCTGCACATCATGAACGGTTGGGTGCGAGCGCTACCGCCGACACAAAGGGTGACGGCGGCCTATTTAACCCTACACAATGCGAGTAATCAGGCCATTGTCATCGATGGTTTTAGTTCGCCTATCGCTGAATCTGCGGAGTTACATGACTCTGTACTGCAGGACGGGCAGATGCGCATGGTAAAACAAGACACTCTGATTTTAGCTCCTGACGAGCACAAGACGCTGCAACCAGCTGGCTTACACGTAATGTTGATGGGTCTTGAGTCTATGCCGAAAGAGGGCGATCAAGTTGAGGTGTGTGTTAAATCAGGTGAGTTGCAATCTTGTAAGGCAGTCCCTGTGTTAAAAATGGCTCCTATGGATGCAATGCCGCATCATCAGCACCATTAAACGGAGTAAAGCATGGCTCTGCAGCAATTGAAAAACCGACTTAGTTCATGGTTTCCCGCTGGCACTATGGGTCTGGCGGGCCCCTTGAGTGGACTGTTGGGTGTTTATGGTTTGTTGGTTGTGGGGTTTGGAACTTATTGGTCGCGCACGCCTGAACCCTTCGACATTAAGGTCGTCATGGCGGAGTCTACATCCAAGTCAGCGACCGGTGTCGCCACAACGCTCACGGCCATTCAACTGGGCGAAACGTTGTTGTCTAAGCCTGGCGGTTTTCTGCGCAATGATATCGCGCCGCCCGGCGTTGTGTTAGACAACATTCCAAATTGGGAATACGGTGTGTTGATTCAGCTACGTGATTTAACCAGGGCAATGCGCGAGGTCATGTCTCGATCGCAATCTCAATCTCGCGAGGATCCCGATTTGGCCTTGGCTGAGCCGCGGTTTAATTTTCAGGCCAATAGCTGGATGTTGCCGAGCTCCGAGTCTCAATACGAGGAAGGGCTGGTGTACTTGCGCGCCTATCTTGCGCGCTTGCAAGATCCCGAGGCAAAAGAGGCCCAATTTTATGCGAGAGCCGATAATCTGAGGCATTGGTTGGCAGCGGTGGATATTCGCTTAGGTAGCTTATCGCAGCGCCTGAGCGCCAGTGTGGGGCAGCGTCGTGTGAACACCGATTTAGCGGGCGATGGGGCGGCTACTCAATCAACGCCTGCGCCCGCAGAGCTCGAAGTCAAAACTCCTTGGTCCGAAATCGATGACGTGTTTTATGAGGCGAGGGGAACTGCCTGGGCCTTACTGCACATTTTGCGTGCGGTGGAATACGATTTTGCCGACGTACTTGCCAAGAAAAATGCCACCGTCAGTGTGCGTCAAATCATTCGAGAGCTCGAGGCGACACAGGAGACTGTTTGGAGCCCCATGATATTAAATGGCAGCGGTTTTGGTTTGTGGGCCAATCACTCTTTAGTGATGGCGAGCTATCTGACGCGAGCTAACGCAGCCATCGTAGATTTGCGAGATCTACTGGCCCAAGGTTAGTTGTTCAATGGTCGCCGGTAGCGGAGTCGAGTGCCGGTATCCAGCGATAAACGAATTTCTTCTGGGCTTAATTCATCGGGGAAATACGTGCCCGATAGCTTGGCGTCTAGGATGCTAGCGCCCTCTAAATTGGTGTTGCGAAAGTCAATGCCGGACAGGTCGGCGTTGCGAAAGTAGGCGTTGCTGAAGTCCAGGCCATCGGCGTTCATATTGCGCAAGTCTCGGCCGCGGTAATCACCGCTTTTCAATTCGCTGGTGCTGAGAGTGTCGCGTGCTTCATTGAACGATTTGACATCCTCTTGGCGCAGCATTTGATACAGAGGATCTGGTTTTATTTCGGGTTTGCTCACCGTTAGGCCTCGTATGTTAATTTCCAAAAAAAGACAGGCGTAAGTGCTGACAGGTTTCGGCACTTAATCTGGGACCATATTGACTCACGATCGTTCCCGCTGCAAGGCTACCGAAGCGTCCGGCAGTCGCAAAGTCTTCGCCTCGCGTCAGCGCGAATAAAAACGCGCCCGCGAACATATCGCCAGCGCCATTACTATCGATGGCGTGTACTTGGTGGGCGGGGATTGGCAGTAACTCGTTGCCATCGAAGACAAGCGCGCCCTCAGCCCCTCGAGTGATCACAAATTGATCCGCCTTTTGTTTCAAGACCTCAATGGCGGCGTCCAATGAATCGGTTTTGGCATAGGCCAAGGCCTCTTGAGTATTGCAAAAAATAAGATCAATTCGATCACCCACTAGCGCATCGATTTGTGATCGAAAGAATTCGACCATACCGGGATCGGAAAAGCTGACCGCGATTTTCACATTGTTTGCTTTAGCGATATCGCGCGCGCGCAAGCAGGCTTCCATACCCGTTGGTGACGGGGCTTGATACGCCTCTAAATAGAGCCATTCGCTATTACACAGCGCTTGCGTGTTAAGTTGATCCAGTGACAGCGCGGCGCTAATTCCAAGAAAAGTATTCATACTGCGTTCGGCATCTGGTGTGATCATAACCAGACATTTGCCCGTGGTGCCGATACCTCGAGCCGCCGATTCGTCGAACTCAACCCCTGCCGCCGCCAAATCTCGAAGATAGATATCTCCGTATTCGTCGTGCGCCACTTTGCAGGCAAAATAGGTGGGGGTTCCCAGCAAGGCCGCCGCAATGATTGAGTTGGCGGCGCTACCACCGCTGGCGTGATCCGCTGTGGTTAGGTGGTCTTGTAAGTGGCTCATGAGCGCATCTTGGCGGGCTTCGTCGACCAGAGTCATCAGTCCTTTGTCGACCTGCATTGCATGCAGGTCCTGATCGGTCACTTTAATTTCGGTGTCGACAAGGGCCGCACCAATCCCGAAGATGGTGTATTGCTTCATGTTGGGTCGCTTCGTGAAAAGTTTCGTGTATTATCTCAGCATCCGCACTAATTAAAAGTGTAATCTTTCCGCATAATCGGCTTATTTCATGTTGCGCAAGGTCTCCATCGTTGTTTTAAAGTTATTTTTTGCCGGCTTGGCCTTGGGTTCGCTGTGGGTCGCGTATTTGGATGCCACGATTAGCAACACGTTCGATCAAAAGCGTTATGCCTTGCCTGCTACTGTTTATGCGCGCTCGCTTGAGTTATACGAGGGTGCGTCGGTGGAACTTTCTGCATTGACGCGCGAATTAGATTGGGTGGGGTATCGTGCGGTGCAAACATTGTATCGACCCGGCCAATATTCTCGAAGCGGAAATCGCATCGACATTTACACTCGAGATTTTAAGTTTCCAGATCAGTTCGCGAAAGGTGCTAAAGTTGCCATAGTGTTGAACCAAGGACGCATCGTATCCTTGAGTCGTGAAGGTAAAGCAATCGATTTGCTCAGGCTTGAGCCGATGGTGATCGGCGGAGTGTATCCTAAACATGGCGAGGATCGCTTGTTGGTGCAACTGAGTGAAGTACCTGCGAGCCTGACTAATGGTTTGTTGGCTATCGAAGATCAGGGGTTCATGGAGCACCACGGGTTTTCAGTAACTGGCATGGCGCGTGCGCTTCTCAGCAATGTTCGTTCTGGTCGTGTGGTGGCGGGCGGTTCGACCATTACACAGCAGTTGGTAAAAAACTACTACCTGACGCCCGAGAGAACGCTGACTCGCAAAATTCGCGAGCTTATCATGTCGGTACTGCTGGAATGGCATGCCGAAAAGGAAGAGATTCTAGAAAGTTATTTCAATGAGATTTATTTGGGTCAAGATGGCCCTCGCGCTATCCATGGTTTTGCCTTGGGAGCGCTGCATTATTTTGATACGCCCTTGACGCAGTTGGGTTTGCATCAGCAGGCCCTGTTGGTAGGAATGGTAAAAGGCCCGTCATTGTACAACCCCAATCGAAACCCAGAACGGGCGACTGAGCGTCGGAATTTGGTCTTAGATGTTTGGGTTCGGGAGGGGATCATTTCGTCTGAACAGGGCGCGGTTGCTAAGTTAATGCCTTTGGATTTGCAAGGCAGAGACTCGATCAAGCAGCGCTTTCCTGCGTACTTAGACTTAGTGCGTCGACAGTTGCGATTAGAGTATCGTGATGAAGATCTGACGACCTTGGGTTTGCGCATTTTTACGGCCTTTGATCCGACGGTGCAACTGAGTTTACAGAAAGCGACGGAAGAGTCCTTAGCCGCGATTGATACCACTAAGCTCCTGCAGTCGGCGTCGGTCGTTACCCGCGTTGACAGCGGCGAAGTGATTGCTCTCGCCGGCGGCCGTTACGTGAGTCAGGCGGGCTTTAATCGCGCGCTCGACGCCAGACGTCCCGCTGGCTCCTTGTTCAAACCCGCTGTGTATCTCGCGGCACTTGAGAACGAGTCAAAGTACAATTTGGTGACCGAAATTCCCGATTTGCCTCTGGCTGTCGAGTTGCCCAATGGCGACGTATGGTCACCTGAAAATTACGACAAAACACATCGCGGTTCGGTACTGTTGTACAAAGCTTTAATTGATTCACTCAATCTGCCAGCGGCTCGACTGGGGCTAGAGTTAGGCCCGGCACGCATTAAGCAAATGCTGCAACGTTTGGGTATGACGGCACCGATCCCTGAAGTAGCGTCTTTGCCTCTTGGCGTGGGCGAATATGCAGCGATTGATTTGGCCGCAGTCTACCAAACCATTGCGGCGGGAGGTTTCAGAACCCCTCTGCGAACCATCCGCGACATTGTCGATGCCAATGGTGACCCCTTGCGTCGCTACCCGCTCGCGTATGAGCGCACCGTTGACCGCGCGACTATGCACTTGCTGCACTACGCGCTGTTGGGCGTTATGGAAGAGGGCACGGGCGCTTCTTTAGCCCCGCTATTGCCCGCGGACCTTGTGACAGCCGCGAAAAGTGGCACTAGCGACGATGGCCGCGATTCTTGGTTCGCGGGCTTCAGTGGTGATCTACTCACGGTCACGTGGGTGGGCTTTGATGATAATCGCGCCAGTTCCCTGACCGGCACGCGGGGTGCGGGTCAAATTTGGGCTCGGTTTATGGCGCAAGAGGCACGTCGCTCGGTGGCGTATCGCATGCCTGAGCAAGTGGAATACAAGTGGATTGATGTGACGAATGGGCGCAGAACGGGGCGTGGTTGTCCTAACGCGCAACGTATACCTTTCATCGAGGGTAGTGCGCCCAACACCAGTACCGGTTGTCGCAAAACGGACAATCCAGTGAGGGATTGGATCGAAAAAGTCTTTGGAGTGTAGGCATGAAGAGTATGCATCGCATTGTGGTTTTGAGCATCGTAACGTTGCTCGCGGCCTGTGAATCGCCAGGCCCTAAACAGGGTGACTCGCGTACGCCTGCTTTACCAAAACCGGTTGAGGTGCAGCGTCCTTTGTCGCCAGCCTACCTACGCTTGTTAGATGAGGGTCAGCAGCAGTTAAAAGCGGGGCAAATCGCTGATGCAATCGCCACTTTCGAACGGGCTCAGCGAATCCATGCCGATAATGCGCGCGTTTACTTGGCGCTGTCACAAGCCTACAGCAAAGCAGGCGATCGTCGCGCCTCGATCGCCATGGCAGAGCGCGGCTTGCTGTATTGCAAAGAGACCGAGCGTTGCCAAGCCTTAAGGAAGCTCGCCGGGAGCTAGATTACGGCACGCAAGTTGGTAGCCTGAGTCGTGAGGCACGAACTCCAAACACTGGTTAATGCACTTGGGGTATTCGCCAACGCTGTGGCTCACAAAAATTAATTGTGTGCGGCCCCCATTGGCGACGTGATCAATGGCATTCAGTAACTGCTGCGTGTGCACGGCGTCTAGGCCGAGCGTAGGCTCATCAAGAATCAACATTTTGGGCTGTTTCACCATGGCCCGCGCCAATAGAATAATGCGCTGTTGGCCGAAAGACAGGGTATCAAACTCGGTGTTTATCAAATGATCCAAGCCAAAGGAGCGCATCCAGGCTTTGGCTTGACGCACTTGAGCGTCCGTGGGTGTGTGATACAAACCATGGCTGTCGTAAAAGCCCGAAATCACCACGTGTAAGGTGCGTTGTCGAGCTGGAAAATTAAGATGTGATGCGGAGTCCACCACACCAAAACAGCGTTTGATATCCCATACACTCTCGCCGCTCCCGCGTTTCATGCCGAATACCGTGATGTCTTGCCCGTAGGCTTTCGGGTTGTCGCCGGTTATAAGGCTTAGCAAGGTCGTCTTGCCCGACCCGTTGGGGCCGGCCAGTATCGCGTGCTGATGCTGGCTCATGCGCCAACTCACGTCATTTAAGATGACGTTGTCTCCGTAGCGCACGCTCACATGATTCAATATGAGCACGTCTTCCGTAAGGGGTTTATCGGCTTGCGAATCCATTGGTAGTTCAACCAGATGTTGTTCCGACCGTGCAAAGACGGCCTGAACATCTGCGCGGGCTAGCACGTCGAGCTTCCGGCCTTGCGCCAGAGTTTTGCCTTCATCCAATACCAGCAGGTGTGTGATCCCCTCGGGGAGTTGTTGAATGTCTCGATACAGCAAAATCACTGGTCTGGGTTTGGCCAGTAGAGAGTTCAGGGCGTCTCGCATGGTTTGTTGACTGCGTTTATCCAGACCGTCGGTGGGCGTGTCTAAAATCAGTAGGCCGGGTATGCGACAGATGGCTTGCGCCAGTAGCGTTTTGCGCGCTTCGCCTGTGGATATGAAGCGGATACCGCGATCTAGGATGTGCTCAATGCCAAGGCGCTCTATCCATTCTTGTGTCTCGGCGCTCAGCGTTTTATCTAAGCTGAGGGCTTGTCGGACGGTTGTGCCAGGGTCAGCCGCGTCAGGCCTAAATTCAGAGTCATCCAGTTTTTTATCGCGCTCAATCAGAGTTTTCTGCTGTTCAAAACAGACGTAGGCGATACCTCGCTCCAAGACGTGATCGGCGACCGTGCAAGTGCCGACAAAATGCTTGGCACTGCCCGAAATAATAGCCGCTAAACTGGACTTACCGGCACTGTTGCGACCGACAATAGCCCATTGCTCGCCGGGCTGAATGCGCCAGTTTATGTTGCGAAGGACGGGGTTTACTCGGTAGGTCAAACTGATATTTTCAAGCGCCAAGATGGGCGCTGAGCCTGAGGCTTTGATATGATACTCCTTGTCCAAAGCTGATCCTGCAAATTGAGGTAAATTCGTGCTCACGCAAATTGAACAAGCGCTGCAAAGCTATGAGCGCTCACAGCATCCTTTGCGAGAGGTGTCGCGTAAAGCCGCCGTAGCTATCATGTTATCTGAGCAAGCGGGCGAAACGTCGGTGCTAATGATACGCCGAGCGGAGCGCGAGGGCGACCCTTGGTCTGGTCATATGGCGTTCCCGGGTGGGATGGTTGATGCTAATGACGATCATTCCTTTGCAGCAGCAGTGCGGGAAACCGAGGAGGAAATTGGTTTCACACTGTCCGATCAAGATCGCGTGATTGGGCGACTATCGGATATTCGTGCTCGCCGCGCGCAGACACACAAAGACAAAGGCCTGGTGGTGTGCCCCTTTGTTCTGCGAGTGGATCGCAGCATAGATCCAGTCCCAAATCATGAAGTGGCCGAAGTTGTTTGGGTTCCGTTGACATTTCTTCGTGATTTGAAAAATCGAATGCAAATGCCCGCGGAACTGTTGGATATGCCCCGACATATTCCGTGTTACCGTTTCGGGGGTCGCATCATTTGGGGTATGTCTTTGGCGATGTTGGATGATCTGCTGTCGCACACGTTTTCGGACCACCCTGACCCCTGGTCGATGGAAGCGCCTGTCTAGCGTTTGATATGCAAACGCGTGTTAATCATCAGCTCTCTCAAGGCTGGATCAACTTCTGTAGCTTCTTTTAATACGGCGCGGTCAATTTCACCGCTGACGTAGCCTTCGATGAGTCGTGTTAGCACAGGGGTTAATTTGGGTTCGAAATCCCATTTGGTGGTGTCAATAATGGGTCCGGAAACCCAGTCATCTGAAACCGGTAAAAAGTACCCTCCACAACCTGGTAGGCTATAATCACCTTTGCGGCCGTAGCTGATATTGGGTGTCATGGGATTAAAGCCACCCTCGGGGACAGAGTCGATTTTATGTAGCGCCAGAATCCACTCCTGGCCTATCTCAAACTCCTCAATTTCAGCGCGGCACAGATCGCCCGTCTTTAACCAAATGCGCACTTGCTCGTGATAGCTGGTACCTCGGAATTCATCCAGTACCTCGATATCCATCGAATTGCCCTTGATTTGAATGATGCGACCACGACTGATGTAGTCGACTTTATCGGTGATGTCAGCAAAACTCCCCTCCCAAAGGCATTCACACGCGATGCTTGGCGGACAGACCGCCAGCAATAACAGAAGCGGGAGGGCACGCATTGTTCAGTCTTGCATCAAGCGAGCTGCGGCCGGCGCGAAATAGGTCAGTATGCCGTCACACCCAGCCCGTTTAAATGCCAGCAGTGATTCCAGCACGACTTTGTCGTGATCGAGCCACCCGTTCTGGAAGGCCGCGCAGAGCATGGCGTATTCGCCACTGACTTGATAGGCGAAAGTGGGCGCCAATAGTTCGCTCTTCACACGGCGAATAATGTCAAGATAGGGCATGCCGGGTTTCACCATAATCATGTCGGCGCCTTCTTGAAGGTCCAAAGCACATTCGTGCAGCGCCTCGTCAGAGTTGGCCGGATCCATCTGGTAGGTAGCCTTATCACCTTTACCTAGGTTGCCGGCCGACCCCACTGCGTCTCTGAAGGGCCCGTAGTAAGCGCTCGCATATTTGGCGGAGTAGGCCATGATTAGGGTGTTGATGTAGCCGTCTAATTCTAGCGCTTCTCGGATCGCTCCAATGCGTCCATCCATCATGTCGGAGGGCGCTACAATATCAACGCCGGCCTCAGCCTGGCACAAGGCCTGTTTAATCAGTACTTCCGTTGTGATGTCGTTGAGCACATAGCCATCGTCGTCGATGATACCGTCCTGCCCATGTGTGGTGTAAGGGTCGAGTGCCACGTCGGTCATGATCAGCAGGTCGGGGTAGGCGGCTTTTAATGCACGAACCGCTGTGGGCACCAGTCCTTGGGGCGAATACGCTTCTTCTGCCAACAATGATTTTTTCTCGGCGGGCACGACCGGGAACAAGGCGAGGCACGGAATGCCGAGTTCGACCCACCCGGCGGCATCTTTAATGAGTTCATCAACGCTGAGTCGCTCGACACCTGGCATAGATGCCACACCTTCGCGCTGCTTCTTGCCTTCCAGAATAAAGACTGGGTAGATCAAATCGTTAACGCTAACATTGGACTCGCTCACTAGGCCTCGGCGGTTGGACGACTTGCGTAACCGGCGCATACGCGTCAGCGGAAACGCCGCTCGATTCGATACAAAACTCATAGGCCATCCTCTTGCGCGATTTTCGCCATTGCTTTGCCGGCTGCCTCAACCGTCAATGCAATGTGCTCATCGGTGTGTGCGCTCGACATAAAGCCCGCTTCGTAGGACGCTGGCGCAAGGTATACGCCTTGATCGAGCATGCTGTGGAAGAAACGCTTAAAACGGTCGGTATCACAGGCCATCACCTGCTGATAATTTTGAACTTTGTCCGCGTCGGTGAAGAACAGTCCGAACATAGTGCCAGCATAATTGGTTGTGAATGGTATGCCCACTTTATCTGCCTCGGCTTGGATGCCTTGGCACAAGGCTTCGGTGCGTGTGAAAAGCGGTTCGTAAAAGCCGTCGGCGGAGATAATATCCAGCGTTGCCAAACCTGACGCCATAGCAATTGGGTTGCCGCTTAAGGTGCCCGCTTGGTAGACCGGGCCCAAGGGTGATACGTGTTCCATAATGTGTTTTTTGCCGCCGAAAGCGCCCACTGGCATGCCGCCACCGATGATCTTGCCCAGCGCCGTAAGGTCAGCTTCAATCCCGTAGTAACCCTGGGCGCCAGCCGTGCCAAAGCGGAAGCCGGTCATGACTTCGTCTAAGATCAGCACCGCACCCGATTCATCGCAGACCTCTCGCAAGGCTTGACGGAACTCGGCAGTGGGCAGGATGCAGCTCATGTTGCCGCACACGGGCTCAACGATCACGCAGGCGATTTCTGCGCCCTTCTGAGCGAAGCATTCACGTAAGCCTTCCGGGTCGTTGTAGGTCAGGGTAATCGTGTGCTCTGCTGTCGAGGCGGGAACCCCCGGTGAGCTGGGTACGCCAAAGGTCAGTGCGCCCGAACCCGCTTTCACCAGCAGTGAGTCGGAGTGACCGTGGTAGCACCCCTCGAATTTAACGATGGCGTCGCGACCAGTATAGCCTCGAGCGATGCGCAGTGCGCTCATGGTTGCCTCAGTGCCCGAGTTCACCATGCGAACCATTTCCATGTTGGGTAGTGCGGCGCATATGCGCTCTGCGAGTTGGATTTCAAGTTCGGTAGGTGCGCCGTAACTCAGTCCGAATTGAGCCCTTTGTATTACCGCATCACGCACTTTGGGGTGGTTGTGGCCCATGATCATGGGACCCCAAGACAAAACGTAGTCGATGTAGCGCTTGCCGTCCACGTCGTAAAGGTAAGGTCCGTCGGCTTTATCTATGAAAACCGGGGTGCCCCCCACGGCTTTAAAGGCACGAACAGGTGAATTAACGCCACCGGGGATATGGATGCCGGCGCGTTGGAACAAAGTTTCAGATTGCGTCATGATGGTTTGAGCTCGATTAAAGAGAGGGTTTTAAAACCACAAGGATAACGATTGCAAACAAAAACAACACGGGTATTTCGTTAAAAAAGCGATAAAACACGTGAGTATGCCAATCGGAATCTTCGAGGATGATTTTCAGGTAGCGTCCACATTGGTAGTGGTAAAGCCATAAAAACGCGACGCCTGAAAATTTGGCCCACCACCAAATCTGGGTTTGATAGTAGTCCCAGTGAGCGTGTAGAAGGGCCAAACCGAAACCTGCGGTTAAAAACAAGAAAGGCGTGACGAAACGGTATAGCTTGCGAGCCATAATGGCCAATTGTGCGCGAGTTTCTGGATGTTCTGAGGATGCGTGGTACACAAAAATGCGGGGTAAATAGAACAAACCAGCGAACCAGCAAACCATGAAGATAATATGAAAAGCTTTCAGCCAAAGCATTATGTTTACCCATTGCGCGCGGCGCGGTTGATCAATTTATCAATATCGCTGGACCAAACGCCCGCGATTATGTCGCCCCCATGGTCTTGAATGAGAGCGATTTCTGCATTGTTGTTGTCCAACGCGTCTTTCACGCGCTTCACGGAAGCGGTATCGTCAAGTTGGACATGGCTGAAGCGACGTAAGTCCAAGTCATTCACTGCAATGGCATCACTTGGGTTAAGTGCATGCAACAGATCTTGAGTTTTCACGGTATAAATCGGTTCGCCATGGCGCGTAATGATACACCATGGCGACTCGATCATCGCAAACTCTTCGGGCGGGTAGGGTATGTCTGCCTCTAGCGCCGTGAATTGAGTGCTCCAGCAAGCGCTTACGTGGGTGCTGTGCAGCAGCTTTAGGATGGGGTTTTGGTGCTGCGCTTCCTCGACACGCTCCAGTATTTGGTGAATAGAGCGTTGTCGGAACACACTGGTGAACACCACGGTGCCTGCGATCATGCAAATTAATGCCGGCATGGTGGTTTCTAAATTGCGAGTGAGTTCAACGGCGGCCAATATGCCAGCCAGTGGCGCGTTCAGCAGTACGCCCATAGTAGTGGCCATGCCCACGACTGCGTAAAGGCTGTGCTCGCTATTCATTTCGGGTATTGCAAGCGCACCCAAGCCGCCAATTAATGCGCCGATAGTGGCGCCGATGAAGAGGCTCGGACCGATGGTGCCTACCGGCATGCCCACACCCGCTGTAAGACTGGTTGCCACAATTTTTGCTAGGGCGAGAAGCAGTAAAAATGCCAGCGCTATTTGACCATTTAACAATAAGGCTACGGTATCGGTGCCCATTCCCATTACTTCAGGAATGAGCGCGCCAATGCATCCAGTCGCGGCGCCGGCCAGTCCAAATCGGATCCAAATGGGCCAACGTAAGGTCGGTGCGAGCGCTTTGATGGTTGCTGTCATGGCGGCCGCAGCTGCCCCGCATGCGACGCCTAAGACGATCACCAGGGGGAGTTCCGCGAAGGATTGTAAATGTGCTTGCGGTGTTGCGAAGATTGCATCGGTGTTACCAAACCACTGGGTGAGTACTGATGCCGTGGCTGCGGCGACCAAGACGGGAATGAACCCCACGACGGTGTATTCCGCCAAGATGACTTCCATTGCGAAAATCACCCCAGCCAAAGGCGTGTTAAATGCCGCTGATATACTGGCAGCGGCGCCACAGGCGACGAGAATACGCAAGCTGTTGTTTGGGAGTCGTAAGCGCTGCCCCAGCGCGCTAGCGACCGTCGCGCCAATGTGAACCCCGGGACCTTCTCTTCCTCCTGACTGGCCGCTAGCAAGCCCCACATTCGGGGCATTTCATTCTTTGACAAAGACCCCATTTGGCATCAGTTTGCCCTTACGGTTCTTGATCTGGTCATAGGCGACTTCCATGCAATTGACAATGGAAATATCCTTGATGGCGCAGTAGTTCACCAAACAGACCATCACATCGCCAACAGCATCAATGATGGCGTCCTCATCGTGCTTGATGGTGGCGTCTGCTAGTTCGCCCATCTCAGACACAGCCTTGAGCAACTGGGCTTCAGCGGTGCTGTTCTGGATAATCTTGCGTGCCTCTGCCCATTGCACGATCTTCATTTCAACGTTTGCGTAACTCATAGCGTCACCTTTTCTGTTCGACCATCTCTGTAATACAAGGTGTTACCCCTGCGGCTTGGGTGTTCTGCGTGGTCATCCTGACCGATTCGCATGGTTGTTGACCTCAACTCTGGGCATAGATATACGCCCTCCATCTTGTTGGTGGTCATGGTCTGAGCGACCTCAATATCCTTTAACCATCCTGCTCGTTCGTTCATTTCTTGTCCTTTAAAATTTCCTCAAGCGCCATAATCGCATCATCAATATCAAGCGCCTCACTACGATTGCATTGATAACCGCCAAAATCATTCATGTAAAGCAACTCCAGTGCGTCCAATAACTCTTGCGCCGCCTGTTCTACTGTCATAGTTCACCTCCACAAAATGCCCTAAAACGCTCCAGAAGCGATTTTTTCTGACCCAGCAAGTAACCCTGCCAGAAGATGCCCAAATCGTCCATATACGACCGTTTAGGCTGGTAATTGCAACCAATCACCACCTTGCCTGTGTTGTAGCCCCTCATGATAGCGCCACCACAGCGATGGCTGGCAGGGTCATTATTGCCGCTACGATAAGTGCTGAAAATACGTCTTTCATTTGTCTTCTCCGTAAAACCAATCTTTGTCAATGTCGTACTTTTCTGCCTCGCGGTCTTCAGCGGCTTGCGCCGCCTCAACGTCATAAGGCTCATGCTCAACTGGTTCGTAGTCTGGGTCTTTCATTTTCAATCTCCTACTGTGTTGCGATGTGTTAATTATAACCACACCACAACACGCGCAAGAATTAGGGATTACCCTAATAGCTTCTTAAGCAGGTATGTAATCTGCCCAGACACTGACCGAGACTCAGCCTGCGCTTGTGCTTTGATCTGCTCATACAAAGCGATGGGCACTCGCATAGTCACGAATTTAGTTGTTACTTGTTTCTCTGTCATCTTCAATCCTTAGTGAATATTGATACAAGCCATTATTTATATAACGGCGCTCTACCTTGTGTGACCCGAATCTTGTTTTGCGTAAGTTCCTTAGTTGTGCGCTTACGCTTGATTCTGGGTCGCCAGTTAATTCGGCTATTTGATGCAAAGTTCGCCACACACCATCAGACATGAGGTTTTTAACCCTCAATATCTGACCTGTCAGTCTGTGGTGATCTCTGTCTGCAACGTAATCATCACCATCAAAATGTGCCATGATTCCCCCTTTTGCAAATCTACCAAGCGCCAAACCAGACGCCAATTCCGTGAACCCAAGCTACTGGGAAGAACAGTGCGCCAGCAATGAGGAACCCCCAAGACCCCTCTGCCAGACACACTATGATGTGCGTTAACCAGCTACCACCGAGGATAGCCATCAACGCTAGACCGAGGACGTAATCCATCAGAATGGCATATCGTCATCAAAGTCAGGCTCTGCCTTGGGCGCTGACTTAGCAACAGGCTTGGCGGCTTGTTGTTCTTTGGGGGTGAAGCTGAACGACATAAATTTGCTTCCGTTGCTGGCGGTCTTGAGCCAAGCACTCATCCAGACCATTTGACCATTGACCATCGCATCACCTTTGTAATCGGGGTGCGTTTCTTTTTCCTTGCGGTCGTTCTTGAAAAGTGAGCCTGAGTTGTCACGTTGTTCGTATGCCATGATTAGTCTTTCTTTTTAAGTGCGGCGCGAGTTTTAGAATCCAACAATGTCCACAGCGCCAGCTTTTGTGGTTCATCGAGGTTTGCTTGCGCTACGACTTCCCTAGCGTGCGCTGGGTCGGTCACAACAACTTCTTTAAGTAAATCTGCAATGTCTCGCAGTTCGTCCATCTCAGCCTCAGAAACGTGTTCCTGTGCGCCTTGATTTGGCGTGATGACTGGGGCTGGCTTTTCCTCCAGCGGCTTGCTGGCGTCCAGAATGTCATGCTCCACAATCTCCATTGCCGCCATCCACAAGTAACGGCGGTTGTATGTCTCAACCGCACCAAGGTTCTGGATTGGGTGCGTGCCTTTGAGGTTTGCTTCTGCCATTGGGCTTGTAATTGTGATCTCGCCACCGCCATCGGTGTCTGTGATCGTCAGGGTAGCCAAGTCAGTGCCAAACGAAATGTAGCCGCACAGACCGATCTGGTTGAATATGTCTTGGATGGTCGGCAGAAAGTCGCCCAGTTCAAAGTACGAGTAACCAGCAAACTTGTTCTTACCTGACTTACTTAGTTTCGTGCCTTGTAG
>JALRFH010000201.1 GCA_023253715.1 Halieaceae bacterium | reverse complement strand
ACCTTTTCATCCCAAGAAACGCGAGCGCGAGCACGCCAATCTTCATCTTGAAGAATGCGCAACTTTTCCTCTTCGGTTTCGGCCAATACCACCTCGTGCCAAACATAATCATTAGATTGCGCAAAGATCAGCGATTTTTTGATGCTAATGACACTGGTGGGCGGCACGTGAGCAAAACCCGCGCGAATATCACGTTTTTCAGCGGCCAGACGACGACGCAAAGGCCCTACCTTCTCTTCGATATCCTTCTGGAACGTCAGCGTCGGCGCCATGCCTGCGACTTGCGCACGAATTGGCCTGTCGCCAATTAAGCGGTCGATTCGCTCGACCGATTCTGCTGCCGTTTTACGCATAAAGGTGTCGACGATCACCTGCAGCGTTGCACCGGGGTATTTGGCTAATACATCGAACAAGGCTTCCCACTCTTCATCGGTTGCCAACATGGTGGGCACCGGCCGGTCTTGGCCGTCATGATCCAACAGATTCGATGACATCCCCAAAGCGCCAGCTGCTAACGCTTCATCGAGCATCGCGCACATTTTTTGAATTTCTTCCGGTGTTGCGGCCCGCTCCCAGGCCTCTAGCCCCATCACAACGAGACGAATAGCAAGGTGTCCAACGAACGCCGCGTAGTTCGCAGGAACTTTCACTTTGGAGGTCATCGACTCTTTGTATTCGGGCCACGTGCGCCAATCCCAGGGCAGATGATCCAAGAATGGCGCCACCGGAATATCTTCAAAGAACGAAAAAATATTAACCATTTCAAGGCGAACTGCCTCATCGTCTGAAACGGGCGCAGCGGTGAATCCACAATTACCCAATATCGTCGTGGTGACACCATAACCGGGCAATGGATCCAGATCAGGTTGCCACCACATGTTCGCGTCAAAGTGCGTGTGCGTTTCAATGAACCCAGGTGCCACGTAACAGCCGGCGGCGTCGATCACCTCATCACCAGCTTGCGCCGAGACGTCGACACCGATTGCAGCGATAACACCATCTTCAATTCGGACATTAGCGGTATAAGCTGGTGCGCCGGTGCCATCGACGACGGTGCCACCCTGTATGAACGTACTGGACATAGATCTTCCCTCTTGTATGCGCTTTATTGTGATAATTTGAGCGTATCGTTATTTAGTTAACACCGTTAAGTTATAACTGGAGGGACAATTCGGTCAAGCCTGAGCGGCAAAATTTTATAGGTCATTTGGACATCAAAAGAGCGTCTTGTATTCGACACAATTTGCCTAGAGCCGCCGACGCTGTAAACTGCGCCTAGACAAACAAAGATCGCGAAGTATGCAGGCACAACAATCAAAACGGGGGCGCAGGCCAAATCTTTCTCGGGAAAAAATTATCGAGAAAACACTTAGCCTATTAAATTCTTCAAACCCCGAGAACTTCAGCGTCCGAAAACTCGCGCAAGAACTTGGCGTGACTCCCGCTGCCATTTACGTGTACTTTTCCGGCCAAGACGATCTACTGCGATATGCCGCAGAGGAGGTCGCTTCGCGCGTTGAGCTCGACAAAATACCCAGTGATGCCTCATGGCGGGATACATTAAAAGCCTGGGCTTTTGTTGTTAGAGCCAATCATCGGACCTTTCCACATGCGACCATGATGCTGAAAATGAGCCAGCATATCCCCACTGCTTGGTTTAGAGTCATCGAGCCAGTCTGGACCGTGTTCGAGAAATTGGGCATTGATGAACCGGCAAAAATCAACTTGGCGCAAAGCTACATTCGGGGCGTGGCTGGACTGGTGCTGATCGAGATAGAGCATGACGATTCAATCAATACTAAACCATCCATTAATTCAGGGGGTGGTGTTTTTGAGAGTGGTTTGTTAAGCGGTGGGAGATCCATGGATTTTGTGGAAAAAATTGGATCCAGCGATATTAATCAGCTCTTTGAGCAAAGCCTAGATTTATTGCTCGACGGTATTGAATTCCAAATCAAGAGGTAAGTAACGACAAATCCACGCCAACAGCTCTATAACTCATCAGACCTCGTAAAAAGGATAACCACATGCGGTACATCGCTTTTCTGATCTTCGCGTTTGCTAGTGTTCATACCGTAGAGTCTCAATCGCCAGAGTCGGCCAAGTCACAGATCATTGACCAATGGACAGCATTTACCGATGCTCTGCAGCGCGCTGGCACTAAGATCCTAGAGCAAAGTTCCACGCGAGACGATATAGACGCCGCAGAAGCAAACCTGTACCTAGTTCAACAACTCAGTGCCGCTGTCGCACAAGAACTGGATGAGTATCGCATCGACACACCGCTGCTGCGTATTGGTGCAACAACCATCCACAAATGGGGTTTGGACTCTTCTGAAGCAAAGTATCAAGGCGCGGTCATAGACAGCTCGGGCCTATACCGCTTAAGCGGCACATTGGGCTCTGCACAAATCATAAGCATTCAATCCGTAATGTCTGCCAACACATTTAAATCTTACGCTTCAATTGACCAAACCAAACTTAACGCCCGCGCCGATGGTAGCTTCGAGTTGCTTGTTGGCTTATCCAAACCAGAAGATTGGCACGGCCCATTTCTGCAATTACAACCCACAAGCAATCGTTTACTGGTTCGCGAGTATTTTGGTGATTGGCCGAACGAGGCGCCGTCCGCTTTCCATCTTGAACGCCTGGATGATGCGCAAGCACCGCCGCCTATGACCCTCGAAAAGTCCGCCGAATTAATGAATAACATCGCCCAGGGTTTTGCGCGGCGCGCACCATTCTGGAATGGATGGGTTCAAAACAGCCGCAATAAACTCAAAAATCAACTTCGTTTGTTAGTCGGCAACCAACAAGGTTTAAGTAACAATGCTTACGGAGACGGTTGGTTTGATATCGCCGATGATGAGGCACTGCTGATCGAATTAGAGCCCCCTAAAGCGCAAATGTGGAGCTTTCAATTAGGGAATTACTGGTGGGAGTCCATCGAGTACATCACTGGGCTTGGCAGTATTAACAGCTTTCAAGCGGCGACCGATAACGATGGTAAAATTCGTTTGGTCATTGCGAAACAAGACCCCGGCATCCGCAATTGGCTAGATACAGGGGGCCACAACGAAGGCTCGGTGATGTATCGTTTTCAGAACACCACAACCGTACCAACCCCTTCGGCCCAGCTCGTAAAACTTTCAGAGCTACCAAGCCTACTTCCTAGGGATACTGCGATGGCTACAGCTGAAGATCGAGAGCAAGCTATTGGGGTAAGACGTCAACACGTACAACGCCGCTGGGCACCTTAGAGGTTAAACGCAAAAGAGCCCCTCGGGGCTCTTTGAATTCTGTATGACACCAAAATAAAGGTCAGCCGACAAAAGCGCGCTCAATCACGTAATCGCCAATGGTGCCCTGGTTGGGTGAAATCTGAAGGCCCATTTCATCTAGCATGGCTGAGGTGTCTTTTAGCATTTCCATACTGCCGCAAATCATCGCGCGGTCATGGGCAGGATCGATGGGGGGTAAGCCCAGCTCCTCACACATTTTGCCTGAACGGGTTAGATCCGTGATGCGTCCACCGCGCTCGAAAGGCTCACGCGAGACAACGGGGTAATACAGAAGCTGCTTGCTGGTGTATTCGCCCAGAAACTCGTGCTCCATTAAATCTTTGGTAATGTAGTCTTTATACGCCAAGTCTGAAACGCGGCGCACACCATGCAGGACCACAACGTGTTCGTAACGCTCATAAGCTGCAGGATCACGAATAATCGACATAAATGGCGCCAAACCCGTGCCCGTCGAGAACAAAAATAAATTTCGGCCTGGGTTTAAATCCGCCAGTAAGAGCGAGCCAACCGGTTTTTTACCCAATAGAATCTGATCACCGGCTTTGATGTTGCAAAGATGAGAAGTCAAAGGACCGTCTGGCACCTTGATGCTTAAAAACTCGAGATGATCATCGTAACTGGCACTGGCTATCGAATAGGCGCGCAGCAAAGGCTTACCGTTAATCTCTAGGCCAATCATAACGAACTGACCAGTTTCAAAACGAAACTCGCGTGCTCGCTCGGTCTTAAAGCTGAACAGCTTGTCGTTCCAATGCGTGACTTCAGTGACTGTTACAGGTGATGTTGCGGCCATTTCTTTGCTCTATTCGTCGGTGGTTTGTTGCTTGCGCGCGCACTATAGCCAAGTGACCAACAATTGACCACCCATGACTAAGAATAAGTGGTGCTAACCTTATACTATTTGATGCATGTCAGCGAGATCACCCCAAGCAAACCGCGTCATGTGGACACTAGGCGCAAGTGTCTGCTTTGTCGTAAATCAAGCAATTGTTGATAAGCGCGCAGCAAGCGTTACTATTTCAGGTGAACAAGCACCATTCAATTCTGCGAAAGGCCTGCCGATGTGGTATCAAACTGAACTTACATTACGACCTCGACGTCGAGGTTTTCACCTGATAACTCGCGATGTAGAACAGGTACTCGAGCCGCTATCTCAAATGCACATAGGGCTCTTGCACATCTTTATTCAGCATACCTCCGCCTCGTTAACGATTAACGAAAACGCCGACCCTACGGTTCGCAATGATTTCGAGCAGGTATTTAACCGCCTGGTGCCGGAAAACGCCCCCTACTACGAACATACCCTTGAGGGCAGCGATGACTTACCCGCTCACATCAAAGCGAGTTTGTTGGGGCCAGCACTTACAATCCCCATTCGCGACGGGCAATTAGCACTAGGCACATGGCAAGGTATTTATTTGTGCGAGCACCGCGACCATGGTGGCAGCCGAAGACTGGTGCTAACGCTACAAGGGCAGGCCTTGTAAAAGCTAAGCGTAGTTATTGACCAGAGTCTACACACTTCGTACTTTAAACAAGCGCAATCGGTTCGCATTGGATACAACCGTCACCGACGACATCGCCATCGCCGCACCTGCGACCACAGGACTCAACATCCATCCCAGTATGGGGTATAGCGCACCCGCGGCAATAGGAATACCCGCCACGTTATAGATAAACGCACCGAATAGATTTTGACGAATATTTCCAAGGGTTGCGCGACTAATTTCAATGGCATCCGCTACACCGTGCAAAGACCCACGCATCAAGGCTACATCGGCGCTTTGAACGGCAACATCTGTTCCCGTGCCAATCGCAAACCCAACGTTAGCAGCCGCCAGAGCTGGAGCGTCGTTAATACCATCGCCGACCATGGCTACCACATCGCCCTGCTCTTTATAAGTTTTAATCCACGCCAATTTTTGCTCGGGTAAGACTTCGGCATGCACTTCATCAATCCCCAGTTGCGATGCCACCCACTGCGCTGTTTGGGCATTATCGCCAGTCAGCATAATGGTGCGCAGACCCTCTTGCTTGAAGCGCGCTATGGCCTCGGCCGAATCCGCTTTGATCGGATCGATTACGCCAATGACTCCCAAACAACGGCCGTCTTGCGCCAAAAATATTTGGGTCTCGACTACATTTTTGTCGGGATTTACGCCTTCGAGTTCATCCAAGCCAGCCACACTGCGGTCTCTCATTAGACGACGATTCCCGAGCAAAACCTCTGCGCCGTTAACGGTCGCTTTTACACCAAGGCCCGGCAATGTTTCAAAGGATTGACTCTCGGGGAGCTGCAAGCCACGAGCATCGGCCTCAGATAGAATTGCACTTGCCAAGGGATGGTGTGCCCCCACCTCCAGGGCCGCCGCCAGTTGGATAATGGTATCTTCGTTGGTTTGATCCATTGGCAAGATGGAACTGACTTTGGGCTTACCTTCGGTCAAGGTCCCCGTCTTGTCCAACACCACGGTTGTAAGACCTGCAGACAGTTCTAGGGCTTCGCCATTTCGTATAAGAACCCCATATTCTGCGGCTTTTCCCATACCCACCGTCACAGACATTGGCGTTGCCAATCCAAGTGCGCACGGACACGCAATAATCAGCACGCTGGTCGCTGCAATGAGTGCATACGACAGCTGCGGCGCAGGGCCCACTAACCACCACATCAAACCACTAGCAAATGCGACGGCCACGACGGTAGGCACAAAATATAACGATATTCGATCCGCTAGGCGTCCTATCGGTGGCTTTGTCATCTGCGCACTTTTTACCGCTTGGATAATATGTGCCAAGGCCGTGTCTTGACCCACTCGTTCGGCGCGATAAAGGCAAGAGCCCTGAACATTAATGGTACCCGCCGACACAGCATCGCCATTCGCTTTACTCAGCGGCATGGGCTCACCGGTTAGCATGGACTCGTCAACTGTCGCTGTACCATCAGTTAAAACACCATCAACCGCAAATTTTTCACCCGTGCGCACTCGCAAAACATCACCCACTTTGACGTGTTCTAGCGCCACATCGAGCTCAATACCGTCGCGTATCACACGCGCCGTTTTGGCTTGCAGACCGATTAGACGCCTTATCGCATCGCTTGATCGGCCGCGGGCACGAACCTCCAGAGCTTGCCCCAAATTCACCAAACCGATAATCATCACACTGGCTTCAAAATAGATATGGCGCGCCATCTCCGGAAAAACACTGGGGACTAGGACCACAACCGCCGAATACAGCCAAGCCGCACCGGTTCCCAAAGCGATCAGGGTGTCCATATTCGGATTAGCACGCCGCAAGGCTCGGTAGCCGCCCACATAAAAATGTGAACCAGAATAGATCATTACTAAAAGCACAACAAAACCTACAGTACCCCAAAGCCATTGATCCTGGCTCGAGGCGATCATCATACTGCCACCCAGCCAGCCGTAAAGCATTAAGGGGAGACCCAGCGCTAATGCCATAACGGTACGCTGCAGATGGACTCTGAATTGCGCTTGCTCGGCTAAGCGTTGCTCTTCTAATTCTGCCCCGAAAGATTCGGCCTTAGACACAGTTGCGCCGTAACCAATGGCTTCGATCGCGACAATCAGCGTCTCAACAGGGGCACTGCCTGTTACAATCACCCTGCGCTCGGCAAAGTTCATACTGGCGACGTCTACCGTATCCAATGCATTTAAAGCGCCTTCGATCTTCGCCACACAGCTCGCACAGCCAGCGCCAGTGATCGCTAAGGTATGTGTTGATTCGATTGTTTCGGACATAAACACCTCGCCATCGCTTGGATGGTTGTCAAACATCAGACTACACCCGACGAGGGGGGGTGGGTCAATTGTCTAAGGTCAAAGAAGGCGCGTTCGGTACAGCGTCACGCGGTTGAATTCAATCGATTCATCCAGGTCAGGCACTGTATGACTGGCGACCACACCCAAGGTTTCAAGACCAGGCAAAGGCATGCCTTTTAACCGGGAGTCAGCGACGATAACCTCTTTAAAAAAACGATT
>JALRFH010000186.1 GCA_023253715.1 Halieaceae bacterium | reverse complement strand
CGTCTTGCCAAACCGACGGTGACACACAACAACGCCCCAACGCTTCCGGGACATCTCGTCGTGCAACTTGCGCTGCAAACAGTCCTCAGCCAACTCGCAGTAGAAATGAGGCAAAAGCACATTCACCGACTGCTCGCCGGGGCCAGCTACATCGCTTTTTCGCCCACCAAAAAATGAACGCTTTGCCAGCAACGAACTTGCCATCGCAATGGCCTTATCCCAGTCGCGTTCCATCTGATAGATTTCGATCAAGTAGCGTCGTGCCCCCAAGGCCTTGGCATCAGATTCCCCGATCAAATCAAGTAACAAGTGCTCCGCTCGATCCAACAATCCAGCGGCAATATAATCGCGCGCCAATTCTAAATGTGCTTCATGTTGATAAGGGGCAGGTAAGTCTGCGTGGGCTAGTACGTTTTCGTGCACTCTGATCGCGCGCTGTACTTCACCCTTTTTACGCAGTAAGTTGCCCAGCGATATATGGGTCTCGAAGGTCTGTGAGCTGACCTCTAACGACTCGATAAATTCATCGAGCGCACCATCGGGGCGACCATCTAACAGGTAATTAAGCCCTTTGTAGTAGTCGCTTGACCGAGGTGGTACGACCCGAGATCCGCCAGAGGTCCTGCCCAGCACCCAGCCAATCGCGATCGCAACCATAATCAAAATAAATATGGGAGCAGAATTCACTTTGAGGCGCTCTCGTCAGCCCGTTTTTTTAACGCTCGCTCCGAGCGTTGAGCGCGCCATGAAATACGAGCCACAGAGGGTAGCGACAAGAGCCAGCCCAAAAGCACACCAATCAATAGGAAGACGATAAGCCAGGCCCCGAGGGGTAAGATTAAAAAATTCAGACCTAGACCATTAATTTGAGTATCAGCCGGGTTAACCTCAATGAACACGGCAGCCGCCCCAGCGGCTACAGCAATAAGAAAAAACGCAAGAAATCGCCTGATGATCTTCATATGGCGCTCATCACCATCAAGACAGGCTCAACCCTTTATTCACCCGCTCACGGAGTTCTTTACCAGGCTTGAAGTGCGGAACAAACTTTCCGTTTAAATCAACAGAATCACCCGTTTTGGGATTGCGACCCAAACGCGGCTCACGATAGTGCAGTGAAAAACTGCCAAAACCTCGAATCTCAATCCGATCACCAGCGGATAAGGCATCCGACATATGCTCGAGCACGTTTTTAACCGCTAATTCCACATCTTTTAACGACAGTTGGGTCTGCTTCGCCGCAATGGCTTCGATGAGTTCGCTCTTGGTCATGTCACTTTGCCTTCACTGAACCAATTAAGCTGTGTACGATAGCACAAGTCCCTAATTTAAAACAAAAAAAAGGCCCCAATTGGGGCCTTTTTTATTTGTATATCTTACTGATCTTGCATTTGAGCTTTGATCAGATCACCAATGGTACCGGGTGAAGAACTCGCTGCATCTTGCTCGCGCAATGATTTCACAGCTTCTTGCTCATCTTCGTAGTCTTTCGCTTTTACCGACAAACCGATAGTGCGGTTTTTGCGATCAACGGCAATGATTTTCGCTTCAACGGTATCGCCTTCTTTGTAGGCGCTACGTGCGTCTTCGATACGCTCACGGCTGATATCAGCGACTTTCAAGATACCTTCGACTTCATCCGCTAAAGCGACCACAACAGCTTTGGCGTCAACTTCGGTAACAGTACCGCTGACGATGGCACCGCGATCATTCTCAGCAACGTAGTTTGAGAAGGGATCGTTTTCAAGCTGTTTGATACCCAACGAGATGCGCTCACGCTCAGGATCAATCGATAAGATCACTGTTTCAATCTCGTCGCCTTTCTTGAAGTTGCGAACCGCTTCTTCTCCGGTTTCATTCCAGCTAATATCGGACAAATGTACTAAGCCATCGATGTTGCCTTCCAAACCGATGAAGATACCGAAATCGGTAATCGACTTAATAGCACCAGAGATCTTATCGCCTTTGTTGTATTGAGCAGCGAAAGCATCCCAAGGATTTTGCTGGCACTGTTTGATACCCAAAGAAATACGACGACGCTCTTCGTCGATATCAAGAACCATAACTTCAACTTGGTCACCCAATTGAACAATCTTCGAAGGATGAACGTTTTTGTTGGTCCAATCCATTTCGCTTACGTGAACCAGACCTTCAACGCCCTCTTCCAGCTCAGCGAAGCAGCCGTAGTCGGTTAGGTTAGTCACGGTGGCCATGCAACGTGCATTTTCTGGGTAACGATTCTTGATCTCAACCCATGGATCTTCACCTAATTGCTTCAGACCAAGGCTGACACGATTGCGATCGCGATCGAACTTCAATACTTTAACGTCGATTTCTTGGCCAACTTCAACGATTTCTGACGGATGCTTGATACGCTTCCAAGCCATATCGGTAATGTGCAATAAGCCATCTACGCCGCCCAAATCAACGAAAGCACCGTAATCGGTCAAATTCTTAACGACACCTTTGGCTGCCATGCCCTCTTGTAGATTCTCAAGCAGAGCTTCTCGCTCTACCGAGTTGGCAGCTTCCATCACCGCACGACGCGATACCACCACGTTGTTGCGTTTTTGGTCTAGCTTGATCACTTTAAAGTCGAGCTCTTTGCCTTCTAAGTGCAAAGTCTCGCGAATAGGGCGTACATCTACCAATGAACCGGGCAAGAATGCGCGGATTGAGTTGATGTCCACAGTAAAGCCACCTTTGACCTTACCGTTAATAATACCTTTAACCACTTCATCACCAGCGTGAGCCGCTTCAAGATCTTTCCAAGATTCTGCGCGCTTGGCCTTTTCACGTGATAATTTGGTCTCACCGAAACCGTCTTCGACAGTTTCTAGCGCAACTTGTACTTCATCGCCAATCGATAAAGTGCACTCGCCGTTGGCGTCAACGAATTGTGACATTGGAATCACACCTTCGGACTTAAGACCAGCGTGAACCGTGACCCATTCGTTGTCGATGTCGATAACAACACCAGTGACAATCGAACCGGGTTCCATGTCGACGGTTTTTAAACTTTCTTCAAATAATTCGGCGAAATTTTCGCTCATGGTTTTTACCTGTTGTGTAATGAGTCTTTCGACTCTCGCCGCGCTCCAGCTCACGCGGGTTGTTAAGTTCAGCGCACTGGGCCGACGCTGGTAAAGCCCTAATACACTCGTTCTATCTATTTGCGTCTGCCACCGCCTTTGCAACAATGGCAAGCACTTCCTCTATCGATAAAGCCGTACTGTCGAGCATAATTGCATCGGCGGCGGGCTTTAACGGGGACGCCGATCGAGCACTGTCGCGCTCATCTCGGGCCTTGATGTCCTCTAAAAGGCGCGGCAGACTAACATTTTCGCCCAATTCAAGCAACTGTTTAGCGCGTCTTTCCGCTCTGGCTTCTGGACTTGCCGTTAAAAAAATCTTAACGCTTGCATCGGGAAAAATCGTCGTCCCCATATCACGACCATCCGCCACTAAGCCAGGCGCCTTTTGAAAGGCTCGCTGGCGCTCAAAGAGCGCGGCCCGAACCGCGGGAAGCGCGGCCACCTTCGACGCCCCCATACCGGCTTCCTCGCCCCGAACTCGGGTCGTCACGTCGGCACCATCAAGCCTTATCACAACGGTATGATCAACAATATTGAATTCCACATCGAGGGCGCGCGCGCAAGCGGCCATGACACTTGCGTCATCGAGAGACAAGGAACGATCGATTCCCGCCAACGCCGTTAGCCGGTACAACGCACCCGAATCCAATAAATGCCAGCCTAAGCGCTCCGCCATCAGCCGAGCGATCGTACCCTTACCAGCTCCGCTAGGGCCATCAATGGTCAATACTGGGATCAATGATCTGCATCCAGAGTCGTAAGGTGTAATCCCAAGCCTCTCGCTATCGCATCAAAATTTGGAAACGACGTTGCGACCGGGTCGCAATCTTGCACAATAATGGTGTCGGACGCCCGCAAGGCAGCAATCGCAAAACTCATTGCAATGCGGTGGTCATGGTGAGTTTGTATGGTTCCACCGCCCAACTGCCCACCCTCTATAATAATGCCGTCTTCCAAAACCTCATTGGTGATACCGAGGGTGGTCAGTCCTTCAGCCATACTCGCAATACGATCACTCTCTTTGACGCGTAATTCTTCAGCTCCGCGCAGTACCGTTTTGCCCTGTGCGCAAGCGGCTGCGATGAATAGCACCGGAAACTCGTCGATCGCCAAAGGCACCTGATCTTCTGGTATTTCGATGCCTCTGAGCGGCGCATAGCGCACTCGTATATCTGCCACAAGCTCGCCACCAACCTCACGCTCATTCTGCAGCTGAATATCAGCCCCCATCAAACGTAGAATATTAATCACGCCCACGCGCGTCGGATTGATGCCCACATGGGACAAGAGCAGATCTGAGCCCACCGCAATGGAGGCAGCCACCATGAAAAAAGCCGCCGACGAAATATCGGCAGGCACTTCAATCGATCGCGCCTGTAAGCGGCCCTTCCCAGTCAATACGACTTTCGGCCCATCCCGATGAAGCGGATAACCAAAGCCCGCCAGCATTCTCTCGGTGTGATCTCGAGTCGGGGCAGGTTCGATCGTCGAAGTTTGACCTTCGGCCCAAAGCCCCGCCAGTAAAACACACGATTTTACTTGTGCACTGGCCATGGGTAGCACGTAATCAATACCCTGTAATGGCCGATTGCCCGCGATTTTTAAAGGCGGACGACCGCCCTCTTCATGACTAATCGAGGCACCCATTCGCGTTAAAGGGTCGATAACACGACCCATGGGGCGCTTACACAGAGACACATCACCCGTCAGCGTCGCCTCCAAGCCTGCTCCCGCAACAATACCTGAGATCAAACGCATGCTGGTGCCTGAGTTCCCCATGTCCAAGGGCTCCGTCGGCGACTTGAGCCCTTGCAGACCAACGCCGTGGACAGTCACTCGGCCCTCAACGGGCCCATCAATCTGCACACCCATCGCGCGGAAGGCGGCCACTGTCGCCAACGCATCTTCGCCCTCTAAAAAGCCTGAAATTTCAGTCACACCGTCTGCGATGGAACCCAACATAATAGAGCGATGCGAAATCGATTTATCACCCGCGACCCGGGCCTCTCCCACCACGGACCCACCGGGCAAACATTTAAACTCCATCCGTCACGTCCTTACTTGCGTTCTGCTTCACCACAAAAGTATCTCTTGAGTTTTTCGCTCGTTCAAAAATGCGCATCATTTGTTCACTGTCAGACTGCTCTATTGCCGTGCGCAAAGCCCTCAGCCCCGCGCTAAAGTGATCGATCGCATCTAACACCTCGTCCTTATTCGCTAGTGCGATGTCACGCCACATCACAGGATCACTGGATGCTATGCGCGTAAAGTCTCGAAAGCCCCCTGCCGCGTATCGAAAGATATCGACTGAATATTCACTTTGAGCCAGCGTATCCACTAGCGAAAAGGCGAGCATATGAGGCAAATGGCTAGTGGCCGCTAACACCTTATCGTGCAGCTCCACCGGCATTGAAACCACTTCAGCACCGGCCCATTGCCACAAATTCGAGACGCATTGCACCGCCGCCAGCGAAGTGTCCTCGTGAGGTGTCAAAATCACGCGATGATTCACAAATAAATCGGCTTTGGCTGCGTGCACACCTGAGCGTTCTGAGCCGGCAATCGGATGCCCTAGCACAAGATACTCGGGCCACGCGGGCAAACCCATCGCCTCAATGGCTCGCCAAAGATTGCCTTTGACCGATGCCACATCGGTCAAAATAGGTGGCGAATCCATCGTCTGGGCAATGCGTACCAAATCGACCAGCTGCCGTTGCGCCAACAATGTTGGCGTCGCAATCACAACAACATCGCAGCCGCTGAGCAACTGCTCAGGCTCCTCAACAGCTCCATCAATAATACCCATCGACAGCGCCGCATCGACCGTTGACGCTCGATGGCCATAACCTATTAATTCGCTGATTTCTGGTCGACCGCGAAGCGCGCGCGCCAAAGAGGCGCCAATCAAGCCCAGTCCCAAAAACCCAATTTTCATTACAGCACAGCCCTTGGATACGAACCCAACACCTTGATCAATATCGATTGTTCTTCCAGCTCGGTTAAAATCGAGGCGACTTGACTGTCTTGGCAATGCCCTTCGAATTCAATAAAAAATACGTAAGCCCATTTTTCCGTTTTCGAGGGGCGTGTATCAATTCGGGTCAAGCTAATCCCCTCGCGTTGAAAGGGCGCCAACAATCCCAGCAAAGCACCAGGCTTGTTTCGCGAGGAAACCACAAGTGAGGTTTTGTCTTCACCGCTCGGAGGCACTTCATCACGGCCAATAATTAAAAATCGAGTTGTGTTATCCGGGTTGTCTTCTATGCGCTCAGCGAGCTTTTCCAAGCCATAAAACTCCGCCGCCGCATCGCCCGCAATGGCCGCCACCCCGGGTTCTTTGGCGGCACGCTTAGCCGCTTCACCATTGCTAGATACCGCCTGCCATTCAACGTGGGGCCAGTGGTGATTCAACCAATTGCGGCACTGAGCTAAGGCCTGTTGATGCGCAATAATTTTGGTCACACCCGCCATTGACGAGCCTTTCAACGCCAACAAATGATGATGAATAGGAATCTCGACTTCGCCAACGATGTGCAAGGGCGTATCGATAAAACTGTCCAAGGTATGACTGACCATACCTTCCGTGGAATTTTCGACGGGAACCACTCCGTAATGGCACGCCCCCGATTCGACCTCAGCAAAAACGCGATCGATCGTGCCCTGCGACACGCACACGGCCGCATGGCCGAAATGTTTTATCGCCGCCGACTGCGTATAGGTCCCCTCAGGCCCTAAGTAGGCCACCTGCAAAGGTCGCTCTAGGGCCAAGCATGCTGACATGATCTCTCGAAAAATATAAGCGACCGTATCATCGGCCAAGGGGCCTTGGTTGCGCTCTTTAATCTTGGCCAGCACTTGGGCCTCGCGTTCCGGCCTATAAAATACCGGTTCGGGCGAGGCCCCCGATTCTTGCGCCAATGCCAGCACCTCAGCCACCTTAATTTCAGCGACCTGCTGAGCACACTGAGCGCGCTCGCTGATCAACTGCAATATTTCGCTGTCCAAGGCATCAATGCGCTGGCGAATAGCGAGCAATTCAGGTGTTGACCGAGTCTCACTCATTGGATTTATCCGTTATTACTCGCAAAGTCGCGCATGTAATCAATCAAGGCGTCAACGCCCGCCTCGGGTACCGCATTGTAAATCGAGGCGCGCATACCACCCACCGAGCGATGCCCCTTAAGATTTAACAAGCCTGTAGCGTCAGCGCCCGCCAAAAACGCCTTGTCGAGCGCCGCGTCGGCCAAAGTAAACGGTACGTTCATCAAGGATCGATTAGCCAAAGCGACAGGATTTGCGTAAAACCCCGACTGATCAATGTAATCATATAGTTTTCCGGCCTTGCGCTGATTTATTGCAGCCATTGCACTTAACCCACCTAAGTCCTCGAGCCACTCAAACACCAGACCGGCCAAGTAAATGGCGAAGGTCGGCGGTGTGTTATACATCGAGTCGTTCTCTGCTGCCACCTGCCAATTCAACATGGTAGGGCAATGTTCGGACGCCCGACCTAATAAATCTTTTCGGACGATCACAACCGTCAGACCGGCGGGGCCAATATTTTTCTGCGCTCCGGCGTAAATTACACCGTAGTCACTGACATTGATTGGTTGCGACAAAATCGTCGAGGACATATCGGCGACAATCGGCGTATCACCGGTCGGCAACTCACTATACGCAACACCACCGATGGTCTCGTTCGGGCAAATATGCAGGTAGGCCGCGTGCTCGCGGCGCGCCCACGAATCCACCGCAGGAACGTAAGTGAAGTTACGGTCTTCAGACGACGCAACCACCGCAACATCGGCAAAGCGCTTCGCCTCAGAAATCGCTTTTTTCGACCATTGCCCAGTATTGACATAATCCACCGCTTGGTTTCCTGCGGCCAAATTCAGGGGTACAGCAGCAAACTGTTGGCTTGCGCCACCCTGCAAAAACAACACAGCGTAATCATCGCTGATGCCCATCAACCGACGTAACGAAGCTTCCGCTTCTGTGGCAATCGCAACAATTTCATCGCTGCGGTGGCTCATCTCCATAATAGACAAACCACGCCCCTGCCAATCGGTGAGATCCGCTTGGGCCTTAGACAACACAGCTTCAGGCAAGGCCGCTGGCCCCGCGCAAAAATTAAACACTCTGGACATGAGTTTTCCTTGTACTAGTTTACTCGGCGTTATCGCCTTCAGCCGCAGCAGCGTCACCCGGCAGCTCGTCTGATTCCTCAATTTGCGTGATACGCACCAACTCTTCGCCCTCTTTCAGACGGATCACCCTAACACCCTGAGTATTCCTGCCGAGCGTAGAAATTTCAGAGACTCGAGTGCGCACCATCGTCCCCTGGTTCGAAATCAGCATCAGTTCATCACCCTCACTGACCTGAACCGCACCTACCAATGGCCCATTGCGATCGTTGGTCACCATAGCAATTACGCCTTTGGTGCCGCGGCCTTTGCGAGGAAACTCAGAGGCCATTGTTTTCTTACCATAACCATTTGCACTTGCCGTTAAGACATAGCTGTCTTCCTGAGGGATAATCAGAGCGATCATCTCGTCTTCATCGGCCATTCGAATGCCTCGTACACCACGCGCAGTTCGCCCCATTGGACGCACATCTTGCTCTGCAAAGCGCACGGCCTTACCCGCACTGCTCATCAGCATCACATCCGATTCGCCGTGTGTAATCGCCGTTCCAACCAGCACGTCGTCCTCGGCCAATTCCAGTGCACGTAAACCCACACTGCGCGGACGCGAAAAATCCGTCAACGCGGTTTTCTTGACAATACCTTTAGAGGTTGCCATGAAGATGTAATGATCTTCGGTATACTCCGCCACGGGCAGAATCGACGTAACACGTTCACCTGGGTCGAGTGGCAACAAGTTCACCATGGGCCGGCCGCGAGATTGACGCCCCGCCACAGGAATTTGGTACACCTTCAACCAGTAGACCTTGCCTAAATTGGTGAAACACAAAATGGTCGAATGCGTTGAGGCCACCAAAAGATGCTCAACAAAGTCTTCCTCTTTCACTGCCGTCGCGCTTTTACCCATGCCGCCACGTCGCTGGGCCTGGTAGTCTGACAATGGCTGTGTTTTCGCGTAGCCACCGTGCGATATGGTCACGACGCGATCTTCCGGTGTAATCAGATCCTCTACCGATAAGTCGTGCTGAGAATCGACAATTTCAGTTAAACGCTCATCCCCAAATTCTTCGACCACCTCTTCAAGCTCTTCACGGATGACCTGCTTCAGCCGCTCCGAATCGGCCAATATGTGCAAATAATCGGCGATTTCCTTTAGCTTCTCTTGGTATTCATTCAACAGCTTCTCATGCTCAAGACCCGTTAAGCGGTGTAACCTCAACTCCAAAATCGCTTGCGCTTGTGCCGGTGACAAACGGTACATACCGTCATGCAAACCGTACTCATCAGGCAGATCGTCGGGCCGGCAAGCGTCTTCGCCCGCCTGTTCAAGCATCGCCACCACATCGCCGGGCGACCACACCTTGGCTAACAAGCCCTCGCGGGCATCCGCTGGGCTCGGAGAGTTCTTGATCAACTCGATAATGGGATCAATGTTAGCCAGGGCAATGGCCAAGCCTTCGAGCAGATGACCGCGTTCTCGCGCCTTGCGCAACAAATACACCGTACGGCGAGTCACCACCTCGCGGCGATGGCGCAAGAAGGCATCAATAATTTCCTTCAGGTTCATCACCTTAGGCTGACCGTTCTCGAGGGCCACCATATTGATACCGAATACCGACTGCAGCTGGGTCTGGGCGTACAGGTTGTTCAATACAACATCACCCATTTCGCCGCGCTTAAGTTCGATAACGACACGCAGACCGTCTTTATCGGATTCATCGCGGAGCTCAGAGATACCTTCGATTTTCTTTTCTTTCACCAATTCAGCGATGCGCTCGATCAAACGGGCCTTGTTCAGCTGATAAGGAATTTCATGGATGATAATGGTGTCGCGGTTTTTCGCCTCGTCGGTAATGACCTCAGCTTTAGCCCGGACGTAAATACGACCCCGTCCAGTTCGATAGGCCTGCAAGATGCCCGCACGACCGCTGATGATTGCACCGGTGGGAAAATCGGGACCCGGAATGTGCTCCATCAATTCATCGATGGTAATTTCTGGGTTGTTCAACAGCGCCATGCAAGCGCTGATGACCTCTGTCATATTATGCGGTGGAATATTGGTCGCCATGCCAACCGCAATACCCGAAGACCCATTGATCAGCAAATTCGGGATTCGCGTAGGCAATACCGCTGGGATTTTTTCGGTGCCATCATAGTTGTCGACAAAGTCGACGGTCTCTTTATCCAAATCCGCCAACATGGCGTGTGCGATTTTGCGCATACGGATTTCGGTGTAACGCATCGCGGCGGCAGAGTCGCCATCGATCGAACCGAAGTTACCTTGACCGTCCACCAACATGTAACGCAACGAGAAGGGTTGCGCCATACGAACAATGGTATCGTATACCGCTGAGTCGCCATGTGGGTGATATTTACCAATCACATCCCCCACGACACGGGCCGATTTTTTGTAAGCTTTATTCCAGTCATTCGACAACTCATTCATCGCGAACAACACGCGCCGGTGCACCGGCTTAAGCCCATCACGCACATCAGGCAGGGCGCGCCCTACGATAACGCTCATGGCGTAATCTAGGTACGACTGCTTGAGTTCGTCTTCGATATTTACTGGAAATATTTCTTTTGCTAACTCGCCCATAGGCTCTAAAACACCCCTGTCTGCGGGTTACAAGGGCCAGCACAGCGCCGACAATGAACCCTTCTTTTTAATCCGACGATTATACGCTTTCAGGGCTCTGACCGCTAATTTTTTACGGTTCCACCGATCGATAAGAATCGATCCGTAAAAATTCCGATATACTGCGCAATACGAACCCTGCGCAAATCAAAAAGGAAGTCCTATGCCAACCCCACTAGAGCTACATGCAGCCTGGGTATACACCGGCGACGCCAACTCGGGGGTACTCAAAAACCATACGCTTTGCGTTGATCAACGAGGCCGGATTGAAGCGCTTCTACCCACACAGGAAGCGCCCAGAAACCCCAATGCACAACAGATAGAGCTGGGCAACCATCTACTCATGCCAGGCTTAATCAACTGCCACGGTCATGCAGCAATGACTTTGTTACGCGGATTTGCCGACGATTTAGCACTAACGCCTTGGCTACAGAATCACATTTGGCCCACGGAAGGCCGCTGGGTTGACGGCGACTTCGTGACGGATGGCGTCAATATCGCCATGGCAGAAATGATCAAAACAGGCACCACGACCTTCAGCGATCAATACTTTTTTCCAGACCGAACAGCACAAGCCGCCAGTGATGCTGGCCTTCGCTGTCAAGTAAACTTCCCTATCATTAACGTGCCGACCCAGTGGGCGAAAACGCCCGCCGAATACCTAAGCAAAGGGCTTTCAGTTCGCGACACCTTCAAATCGAGCGAACTGATTTCCGTCATCTTTGGCCCCCACTCACCTTACTCATTGGACGAAAAGGAGATCGCTAAAATCGCGACACTCGCCAATGAGCTGGAAATGGGAATACAGATGCATGTCCACGAGACCAGACCCGAAGTACTTCACGCGGTAGAAATGAATGGTGAGCGCCCCATAGCTACGCTCAACCGGCTTGGCATGCTTGGCCCGCACATGCAGTGTGTGCATATGGTGTGGCTCAGCAAGGATGACATCCGAGTCATCGCCGACTCGGGCTCACACGTCATTCACTGTCCAAGCTCTAACATGAAGCTCGCATCGGGCATTTGCCCCGTCAACGACCTGTTAAACGCGGGTATTAACCTCGCCATTGGAACCGATGGCGCGGCCTCAAACAACGGGCTAAACTTATTTGCCGAGGTCAGGCTGGCCGCACTGCTGGCCAAACTCAGTAGCGAAGATCCCGCCACATTAAACGCCGAGCAAGCTCTGCACATGGCAACCCTAGGTGGTGCAAAAGCGCTTGGCTTGGATCACGAGACAGGGAGTCTGAGCTATGGCAAATGGGCCGACATGATTGCGGTTAACTTTGATGCAGCCGCCATGCAACCACTACACAACCCGATTTCGCAAGTGGTGTACGCGGGCCATGGCGCACATGTACAGCATAGCTGGGTCGCTGGTCGCTGCCTTTTAAATAATGGTAAACTGCAAACGCTGGATGAACCCCAGATCATCCGAACCGCTCAGGCATGGCGCGCCAAAATAGCTGGCAGCAAGAGCGATACCGCATACCCTAAGGACACACCATGACCGCGCACATCAATGTCGATCACGACGAGATCAGTAAGTTTGAAGCGTTAGCCTCTCGCTGGTGGGACGAACAGGGCGAGTTTAAACCGCTTCACCAGATCAACCCCCTGCGTGCTAACTACATTGACACCCACTCGCCAGTCGCGGAGCGCCGCGTCATAGACGTCGGCTGCGGCGGCGGCATTCTGTCTGAATCGCTCGCTTTGCGTGGCGCCGAGGTCACTGGCATCGATATGGGGGAGGCGCCACTGGCGGTGGCGGAACTGCACAAACTGGAATCTGGCGCAAATGTCACCTACCGACGAAGCACCGCTGAACAAGCCGCCGAGGAAGAACCCGAATCTTACGATGTTGTTTGCTGCCTGGAAATGTTAGAGCATGTGCCGGATCCCGCCTCGGTCATCGCGGCCTGCGCTCGACTCGCCAAACCCGGCGCTTCGCTGTATTTCAGCACCATCAATCGAAACCCGAAGGCTTATGCGTTTGCCATCGTGGGTGCAGAATATGTGTTGAACCTACTCCCCAAAGGCACGCACGACTATCAAAAATTTATTCGGCCCGCTGAACTTGCACACTGGATCAGAGCAGCAGGACTGAACTTAGATGACATGATTGGGTTAAGCTACAACCCTTTGAGCAAACGCTATCGCTTGCAAGCGGGGGATGTTTCCGTCAATTACATGGTCAGAACACACAAACCATGAGGCGGTCGCCAATCAAAGCGGTGCTGTTCGATTTGGATGGCACGTTGGTCGATACCGCCCCAGATTTCCTCTGGGCACTGAACCAAATACGAGCGAGTTTGGGCCAAGACGCTCTGACAGAATCGGGCATTCGCACCGCCATCTCCGATGGCTCGGCCGGTCTAGTTCGCAATACCCTAGGGCTAAGTGTCGACAATCCTGCCTTTGAGCCCACGCGCCAATTATTGCTGCAACACTACCTTAAAGTAATCGGTTTGTACGCCGCTCTCTACCCGGGGCTTGCCAACTTGCTGAGCCACTTTGACGCAAGCGGCATTGCTTGGGGAATTTCGACCAACAAACCCAGTTTGTATACCAATGCCCTGCTAACACAAATGGCCTTGCATAGCACACCAAGTACCGTGGTTTGCCCAGACCATGTCAGCAAACCGAAACCCGATCCTGAGCCCTTACTATTGAATTGTCAGCATCTAAAACTCGCCCCCCATGAGGTCGTATTTGTTGGCGATCACATCCGCGACGTGCAGGCCGGCAAGGCCGCCGGCATGCGCACCATCGCTGCTGCTTGGGGTTACATCGACACGCCCGCAGAAGCAGAAAACTGGAACGCGGATATTGTTTGCTACAAAAGCGAAGATTTACACCAAGTCATTAAGGACTGGACATGAACTACTCAGACATAGCGCCCCAAAACCCGAGCGTCGAACTGCACAACAAAGTGATTTTAATTACTGGCGCAGGTGCAGGCATTGGTGCACAGCTCGCACTGGGTGCTGCGCGTGCCGGAGCAACGGTGTTACTGCTGGGTCGTAACGAAGAGAACCTAAATAGCGTCTACGATCAAATTGTGAGTGAGGGGCTAAACGAACCCGTGGTCATCCCCATGGACTTGAGCAAACTTGACGAACAGCAAGCCAACCAGCTGAGCCACATGATTGGCGAAGCGTTTGGTCGCCTTGATGGCCTCGTGCACAATGCGAGCTTGTTGGGTAAGTTAGGTCCGATTGCGACCACCAACCTGAGCGAGTGGTCTCAAGTAATGCATGTCAATGCTTTCGCACCGGTGGTACTGACGAAAGCAATGCTAGCCCTTTTGCGCGAATCCGATGCCGCCTCGATCATCTTCACAAGCAGCGGCGTGGGCCGCCAAGCACGTGCATTTTGGGGCGCGTATTCAGCCTCTAAATTTGCCACAGAAGCCATTGCCGGCATCCTCGCGGCAGAACTCGAAACCGATGGTATCCGAGTGAACTGCGTCAATCCGGGGGCAACCAACACCAAGATGCGACGCGCCGCTTTCCCGGGAGAGTCGCCCGACAGTATCGCCAGCGCCGAAAGCCTAGTACCCGCCTACTTGTTCTTATTGAGCGATAGCGCCAAGGCAGTGCGCGGCGCTAGCATCGATTTGCAAAAATAAGCGCTATCGAGACTTCTTCACCTTCTTCGCTTTGGCCTTTTTCAGCTGTCGATCCATTGCCTTGCGCTCTTCAACCGACAACTCCGGAACAGCTTTAGGTGGTAGCTGGGCCATCGCGTACAGCACATCGACGTCTTTCTGCTCAAGCTCCATCCACTTGCCCTGCTTGACCTTTGAGGGGATGAACACCTCACCGTAGCGAACGCGTTTTAAACGCGACACGGTTAAACCTTGTGACTCCCAAAGGCGTCGAACTTCTCGATTGCGGCCCTCCATGAGCACGACGTAAAACCAGTGGTTAATCCCATCGCCACCGCCATCTTGGATATCGGTAAAGCGAGCAAACCCATCGTCCAGCTCGACACCATTAATCAGACGCTGCAGAGTATCAGTATCCCATTCACCCATAACACGAACCATGTACTCGCGTTCAATCACGGCAGAGGGATGCATTAAGGCGTTGGCCAACTCACCGTCGGTGGTGAACAGCAACAATCCCGATGTGTTGTAGTCTAATCGCCCGATACTGATCCAGCGCCCACCTTTTACTTTGGGCAAGCGCTCAAATACAGTGGGGCGCCCCTCTGGGTCCCTGCGTGTGCAGACTTCGCCGGTGGGCTTGTGATACAGCAAACAGCGAACGGCCTCCGCGGGGGCTCTGGACAAAGCTTGGCCATCCACTTCAATCACCGCGTCATCACAGACTCGATCGCCCAATTCAGCGATACGCCCATCTAATTTGACTCTACCGTCCGAGATCCATCTTTCCATCTCTCGACGCGAACCCAAACCTGCGCGCGCTAGCACTTTTTGCAGCTTTTCGTCTTTTTGGCTTTTACCCGAATCCGACTTCTTAGCGTCTTTTTTGGTTTCTTTTTTGGTTTCTTTTTTAACCTCGAGTTCAGATTTTTTACTCTTGGCTTTGTGTTTGTTAGTCATTCAACATCCCGTCGATTGTGTAAGATTTAGTGAATAGAGTTTAATCAAACTCGCGTGAAAGCACGTCATCCACAGACTCATCGTCTTGCTGCTCGTACGCGCTCTCATAGTCATCTGATATTGGAGCCTCGCGATCATCGCCAGAGGCCACAGGGGCTGCAGTCTCTTCGACCTCGACTTGCGTTTCCTCTTCGGCACCGGCTGGATCGGCAAATCCCAGCTCTGCATTAAGGGTATCAAAGTCTCGCACTTCCGCCAGTGGTGGCAACTGATCCAGACTTTTTAAATTGAAGTAGTCTAAAAACTGACGAGTCGTCGCATACATGGCTGGACGACCGGGCACATCGCGATGCCCAACGACCCGCACCCATGAGCGCTCAAGGAGCGTTTTGATGATATTACTGCTAACCGCAACACCGCGAATTTCCTCGATCTCGCCACGCGTTATCGGTTGCCGGTAGGTAATCAAGGCCAAGGTCTCCAACAGTGCACGTGAATAGCGCTGCGGACGCTCTTCAGAGAGACGCGCCACCCATTCAGACAAATTTTGACGCACTTGAAATCGAAACCCACTGGCCACGCGAACCAATTCAAGGCCGGTTGACTCATAACGCACTTGCAGTTGCTCAATCGCCTCTTTAATAGCATCGGGGTCAGGCCGCTCATGCTCTTCGAAGACTTCTCGCAGTTGCGCAGTAGAAAGCGGTTTCCCCGCGGCAAATAAAGTAGCCTCCACGATATTAGCGAGGTTAATTTCACTCATGACACTCGAGCCTTAACATGAATGGGCCCAAAGGCCTCAGTTTGAACAATTTCAACGAGCGATTCTTTAATCAGCTCCATGATGGCCAAGAAAGTAACCACAACGCCCATCCGGCCTTCTTCGGCTTTAAACAGCGATACAAACGGCAAAAAGCTCTCACCCGAGAGACGCTCCAGCACCTGCGACATCCGCTCGCGAGTCGACAATGCCTCGCGCTGAATATGATGGCTTTCGAACATATTGGCTCGCGCCATGACCTCAGCAAAGGCGATCAATATTTCCTGCAAACCAACCTCGGGCTCTGGACGTACGCGCTCAATGACTGGTGGCGCGGCGCTGGTTAAAAAGACATCCCGATCCACCCTCGGCAAATCATCAATGTCTTCTGCGGCCTTTTTGAAACGCTCGTACTCTTGCAACCGACGAATCAACTGCGCCCGCGGATCTTCCTCGTCTTCTTCATCGACGACTTGGCGAGGCAACAGCATTCTGGATTTGATCTCAGCGAGCATGGCCGCCATCAACAGGTATTCCGCCGCAAGCTCAAATTGCAGTGCATCCATCAGTTCGACGTACTGCATGTACTGCTCAGTGATATCGGAAACATCAATATCGAGTATGTCCAAATTCTGCCGCCGGATCAGATACAAAAGCAAATCGAGCGGCCCCTCAAAAGCCTCAAGAATCACTTCCAGAGCCTGCGGTGGAATGTACAAATCCTTGGGCAACTCAGTCAAAGCTTGCCCCATGACCACGGCAAAAGGCATTTCACCTTGCTGCGGCAACGGCGGCCCCATGACCGCTTTTGGATTAAATGGGCTAGCGCCTTTTGCGCCAGCGGTTGGATGACTCAACGTATTCTCCTTCACTCGTCTCGAGTGTAGTGCAAGTATACCCGACTATAGCCCAAAGAGGGCAATATCCCCTTTACCTTGCCTCACCAACACAGGCTCGTCATCGGCCAAATCAATCACGCTGGTCATTTCTAGGCCGCAATAACCGCCATCAATGACCAAATCGACATCGTGCTCCAATAAATCGCGAATTTCGTAAGGGTCGATCAGCGGATCCTTGTCTCCGGGCATAATCAAAGTCACACTCATCATCGGCTCGTTGAGTTCTTCGAGCAAAGCCTTGGCAATCGTATTATCTGGCACGCGCAAACCAATCGTCTTACGTTTTGCGTGCAGCAAGCGCCGCGGCACCTCGGGCGTAGCCTTGAGGATAAAGGTGTATGGGCCAGGTGTCGCTGCCTTCAACAAACGGTATGCCGCATTGTCAACGCGGGCAAAATTAGCCAGCTCCGACAAATCCCGACACACCAAAGTGAAATTGTGTTTGTCATCAAGCTTTCGAATTCGGCGAATGGTATCTAGGGCTCGCTTATCACCAATATGGCAACCCAAGGCATAGGCCGAATCCGTTGGATAGACGACCACCCCACCGGACCGGATAATATCAACGGCCTGCTTAATGAGCCGAACTTGCGGATTATCGGGATGGATCTGAAAAAATTGACTCACTGTCTACACTCCTTTGGCCGCACTGTTTACCAGCCGGCCCAAACTGGGTTCAGATCACTCACAATGGCAGTGTCCAAACCCAAACGCGGCCCCCACTCAGAATCCGCATGAAAATCACTACCCAAAGACACACTCAAGCCAAATTCGCGCAGCAGACGCCTCACGTACACGGCAGCCTCCGCATGGTCTTGCCCGAGGGGCAACTCCAAAGCTTGACCACCGACACTGACAAAATGACTCACCAAGCGTTTGAGTTTAGCCCGAGTCAAACCGTAATGCTGAGGGTGAGCCAAAACGGGAACGCCTCCCGCCTTAACCAGCACCGTTACCGCTTGCTCCAGGGTGGGCCAAAACACTTTAACATCACCCAGCTTACCGCGCCCTAACCACCGTTTAAAAGCGGTATTCATAGAGTCGCAGTGCCCCGCATCAACCATCCAACGAGCGAAGTGCGGACGCCCTACTTGGGCTTCACCCGCCAGCGCCTGCGCACCCATCAAGGCACCTTCGAAACCCTCTTTCGACAAGCGCTGGGCGATCAAGGCCGCGCGCTCACTGCGAGCCTGATCGAGATGCTCAAAATACGCCCTAAGATCCGCATTATTTGGGTCAAAGTTCAAACCGACGACATGGATCGTGATCCCCTGCCATACGCACGACAATTCAGTTCCCGGCACCAATCGCATCGAACTTTGCGAATCTTGTGACAGGCACTGGACGGCGACATCGTAGCCCGTCACGGTATCGTGATCAGTGAGCGCCAGAGTGTGAATATCGGCGTCTAGCGCACGCGACAACAAGTCCTGCACTGACAGAGCACCATCGGACCAGTTGCTGTGCGTATGTAAATCCACCCGTAACGACATGAGCGCTTCTTTTCACCTTTTCAGCGTGATCAGCCAATTGCAACAAGTCTTTTACAGCGTGTTGCGTTACCATAGCGCTAGTGTAACACGATCACCTACGAGGCCCGATGAAACAACTGCTGGAATTTGTACCCATCGCTTTATTTTTTCTCAGCTATCAGATGAATGGCGAAACCCTGAGCTTCGGCGACTGGCACTACACCATGGACGGCATTTACAGTGCCACCGCGATTCTAATGATCGCAACCACTCTTCAAGTGTTTGGTTTGGCCTTATGGGAGCGAAAATTCGAAAAACGCGGTTTGTGGATGCTCGCTGCGGTTCTCGTCTTTGGCGCCGCGACGGTTTTATTTCGCAACGAGCTGTTCATTCAATGGAAACCGACTATTTTTAATTGGGCTCTAGGCCTGTTGTTTTTCGGTTCGCAGTTCATCGGCAAAAAAACGATCATGGAACGCACCTTGGGCACGCAGCTACAATTACCACAGCGCGCGTGGACAACACTCAATCTTCTGTGGGCGTGTCATTTCACGATAGTAGGGGGACTCAATCTGTGGGTAGCCTACACCTTCAGTGAAGACGCCTGGGTAAGCTATAAGCTTTACTCAGCCATTGGTTTTACTTTGCTACTGACAGTGCTGACCGCGATTCTGATGGCACCTCACCTCACCAAAGACACATCGGCATCAACCGAACAGGACCCTTGAAATGCTGTTTATCATTTTATGCACCGACAAAGCCAATCACGGCGAACTACGCGCCGCGACGCGCCCCGCACACCTAGATCACATTAAACCCTTAGTCGACGCCGGTCGATTGATCGTTGCCGGCCCCATACCCAGCGAAGCGAGTCCCGACCCCAGTGTCGCCATTGAGGGTAGTTTGATCATTGCCGATTTCGACACCCAAACAGATGCCGAACAATGGGCGGTTAATGATCCCTATGCTCTGGCTGGGTTGTTCGAATCGGTGACCATCAAACCCTACCGCAAAGCGCTTCCATGAACTTGAGGTTTAGACCTAATCCCAGCGGCGTTATACTACCCATTTTGTGAGATTACCATGATGTCTGTGCGACAACTTTTGGCCTTACTGGCAGCAACTTTGACTCTGACCAGCACACTCGCAAGTGCCGAGGTACAGTACATTAGCGACAAACACTTCGTCCCGCTCCGCAGTGGCCCGGGCGGCCAATTTCGTATTGTTCACCGCGGTCTACCCAGTGGGACGCAACTTGAGGTAATACAACTGAGCGACGACACTGAATTCGCGGAAGTGACCACCCAAAATGGCACCCAGGGATGGATTCGCACTCAGTATCTTATGGACGAACCGCCCGCCCGCACGGTGCTTGAAAACATGCAAGGCGATCAAGCTCAGCTTAAAACCCGCATGCAAAGCTTGCAGGCCGACGTCGATCGACTGAACACTGAAAAAGACAGCGCGGTAGCCGCTATGAATCAAGCGCAGACGGATCTATCGGAAACCCGAGAGGCCCTCGAGAACTTGCGCAGCCTATCGGAGGATGCAATCAATATCGAAGCGCGCAATCAAGTCTTGACTCAGCGTGTCGAAGAACTCACCACTGAGTTCGAAATGACCCAAGCAGAGAACCAGCGCTTGCGCGAGCGTATGGAAAACAGCCAATTTATGGACGGTGCTCTAGCCGTCGGCCTGGGGGTTTTGATTGCTTTATTGGTTCCGCGTCTGTGGCCACAACGTAAACGCAACTCAGGGTGGGCTTAAATCATGATTCAACCTTTTAGGGCAACCATTCGGAGCCTACTCACAAGTTTGGCGTTGATCAGCGCGCCTACACTGTACGCACAAGAATGCGAGACCGGAGTGGACCCTTCGCCTGTGGTCAAAATCGAGACATCAGAAGGCGATATCACGCTGTGCCTATTTCATCGCAAAGCCCCTATTACGGTGCAAAACTTTTTGAACTACGTCGATTCTGGACACTACGAAGGCTCGATTTTTCATCGTGTGATCAGCGGCTTTATGATTCAAGCGGGCGGATTTAACCAAAAGTACGAACCCTTAGCCAGCGACGCTCCTATTGAAAACGAAGCCAAAAAAACCAAACTCCACAATGTTCGCGGGACGATTGCGATGGCGCGTACCGATGATCCGGACTCCGCCACGGATCAATTTTTTATTAATCATCGCAATAATCTCCGTTTGGACTGGGCGCCAGGCAAAGCGGGTTACGCGGTGTTTGGAAAAGTTCAAGACAAACTCAGCATGAGCACCGTCGATTACATCGCAACGGTTGCCACCAAGAACCGCGGTGGAGCTTTTACTGACAGCCCAACAAAACCCATCGTAATTAACACCGTGACTTGGACCAATAAACCGTGATTGCGTTAAGCGTTAACGTGAACAAAGTCGCCCTGCTGAGAAATTCGCGTGATACCGTAATTCCGTCGGTCGTCGATTACGCCTTGCGTTGTATCGGCTACGGCGCTCATGGCATTACTGTGCATCCCCGCCCCGACCAGCGACATATTCGTGTCGATGACTGCTACGACTTAAAACAAGCCATCAGTGTTGAACTCAACATCGAAGGCAATCCCTTCAGTCCCCCAATGCCAAGCACGCGCCAGGGCGTTAGTGATTACCCAGGTTTCATGGCCTTAGTCGACGCCATTCGACCCGCACAATGTACCCTTGTGCCGGATGCCAATCATCAACTGACATCGGATCACGGCTTTGACTTAGAGCGCGACGCGAATAAGCTTCGCCCCATCCTCAAACAACTGAAGGATTGGGGCGTACGCAGCAGTGTGTTTGTCGACCCAAACCCCAACACTGTCACCATCGCCGCCGACCTTGGCGCTGATCGAGTAGAGCTCTATACCGAGTCATTCGCCCGCGAATTCGAGCGAGGCCACAGTCAGCAGAGTTTGGAGCTATTCGCACGTACAGCGGAAGCGGCCCACGGCGCAGGGCTGGGAGTCAATGCAGGGCACGACCTGAATCTCGATAATTTACCGCTGTTTAGTCAGGTACCCCACTTGGCCGAAGTTTCCATTGGTCATGCACTCACCGCTGACGCACTGTATTTAGGCCTAGAACAAACGATCCAGCGTTATTTATCCGCTTTGCAACATCGCTAGCGCAATGAGCGACTATCTCGTACCCCACTCCCAAGAGCCCATCGGGATTTTGTACGAAGATGAGCACCTTTTGTTTGTGACTAAGCCGCACTTTCTACTCAGCGTGCCCGGCAAACATCCGCTCAACAAAGATTGTTTGATTGCTCGCCTGCAGCAAACGCATCCTGAAGCACGAATTGTTCATCGACTGGACTTAGACACTTCAGGCACCATGGTTGTGGCCTTGGGCAAGGAGCGTCATGCGGAACTGTCGCGCCAGTTCCGCTTACGACAAGTCGCTAAATCGTACATCGCCGTTGTCGCAGGCTACATCAAAGAAGACAGCGGCACGATTGACTTACCCCTCCGAGCGGACTGGGAAAATCGCCCGCGGCAAAAAGTGTGTTTTGCACGGGGTAAACCCTCGGTTACCCACTTTAGGGTATTATCACGAACCAACAACAGTACCCGCTTGCGTTTGCATCCGGTGACTGGACGATCACATCAGCTGCGCTTACATTTGCAAAGCATTGGGCACCCCATACTCGGTTGCGATCTGTACGCCGATCCAGACAGCCTATCACGCTCTGATCGACTTCTTTTGCACGCAGAGCGTCTGGCACTGAAACATCCTGTTACCGGCCAATGGTTGAGCTTCGAAAGTGAGCCAGCATTCTAGGTCGCGCGTAAATAGTGTCTGGGGAATGGCCGAAAAAGCCACTATCATCAGATTTTTCGGGAGATTAGCCTTTGGTCAACGCGTCGAATCACGACCAGCAACACGTCATTGTGGCACAGCCCAACTTATCCGCCAGTTGGAAGCAAAACAAGCAGATGATTATTTTTTTGGCGATCCCCTCGATCGGCGCCGCCGTATTTTTTTGGACCCTAGGGGCTTGGCCCATTTTGCCTTTTGCTGGACTTGAAATCGCAGCTTTAGCCGTATCTTTGTATTACGTGCACTGGAAACTGCACTTCAAGCATGTCATTACCTTTCAGGGCAATACGGTACGAATTGACAAGGGCGTGTATGCCCCAAAATTCACCTACACCCTACCCCGCGACGAAACCAGCTTAGCGATTCGCCCCGAAAACCACCCCTGGGACGGCCCCGAGCTTTACATTCAAGATCGAACACACTCTGTTCGTGTGGGCGAATTCCTCAACCGAGAGGAGTGTCTATCACTGCAGGCTCATTTAAAAAAACAGCTGCGTGTTAGCGCTTTTGGGCCCACGTTCAATCGGGATTTGTAGACAAGAAGTAGAGCCCCTACCCGTGCTATCATCGCTTTTTTTCTATTCAAGGATATGGCGGCGTGTCAAAAGCCCAATCACAGAACCCCACCGTCGGATTTGTCAGTCTCGGCTGCCCAAAAGCGCTGGTCGACTCCGAACGGATTCTCACCCAACTGCAACACGACGGCTACGCCATTAGTGGCTCGTACGAGGGAGCGGACCTCGTTATCGTAAACACCTGTGGATTCATCGATAGTGCCAAACAAGAATCCTTAGACGCCATTGGCGAGGCTTTGGCCGAAAACGGTCGAGTGATTGTCACTGGATGCATGGGCGCTGGCGACGACGCCAAACGTATTCAGGACTTACACCCTAAAGTATTGAGCGTGACAGGCCCTGCGGCCTACGAAGAAGTGATGACAGCGGTGCGTCACCACGTGCCCAAGTCGCAAGATCACAATCCCTTTATCGACTTAGTGCCCGATCATGGTATTAAACTCACCCCGCGACACTACGCTTACCTGAAAATCTCGGAAGGCTGCAATCATCGCTGCAGCTTCTGCATTATCCCGCATTTGCGCGGCGATTTAGTCAGCCGACCCGCTGGCGATGTCATGCGCGAGGCTGAAGCCCTGGTGCGCGGCGGTGTGCGAGAACTCCTCGTTGTATCTCAAGATACCAGTGCTTACGGCGTCGATCTAAAATACAAAACCGATTTCTGGGATGGCCGCCCGGTAAAAACGCAAATGTTGGCTTTGAGCGAAGCATTGGGCTCCCTAGGCGTGTGGGTGCGTATGCATTACGTCTACCCATACCCCCATGTCGACAATGTCATCCCGTTGATGTCCGAAGGTAAAATTCTGCCTTATTTGGACATCCCCTTTCAGCACGCATCGCACGACATACTGAAAGCCATGAAACGCCCTGCGGCCGCCGAGAAGGTCCTCGACCGGATTCATAACTGGCGCAAAATTTGTCCCGATTTATCCCTGCGAAGCACCTTTATCGTTGGTTTCCCCGGCGAAACGGAAGCCCAGTTCCAAGAGTTGCTCGACTTTATCAGCGAAGCACAGCTCGATAACGTTGGCTGCTTCCAATATTCACCGGTCGAAGGTGCACCGGCCAACGCTCTGGCCAACCCTGTTGCCGACGAGGTAAAACAAGACCGTTGGGAGCGCTTTATGGCACTGCAACAAAGCATCAGCGCTGAACGGCGCGCGGCGAAAATTGGTACCGAGCAGCAGCTCATTATTGACCATGTCGACAGTGAGGGCGCCATCGGTCGCACCCGTGGTGACGCACCAGAAATCGATGGCGTGGTACACCTGCCGGGCTACACGGACCTGCGTCCGGGCGATTTAGTCACAGCCGAGATCACCGGAGCTGACGAATACGATCTGTGGGTCGAGTAGTGAATATCATCCTGCTCGAGCACAATACCCCGGATGACCGTTTTGAAGTTCAGCTCAGTGAGCATGCCCATAGACACTGCGTCGAGGTCATAAAACCCGAAGTCGGCAGCCACCTCAAAGTAGGCGTGTACGGCGCAAAACTCGGTGTGGGCATTGTACTTGAACACAGCAAAACCCGAACCGTACTCAAGGTTGAACTCCTAGAACCGCCGCCGCGCAAAGAGCCTGTATGCTTGGTATTGGCTCTGCCCAGACCTAAAATGCTGCGACGGATACTCAGCGCGAGCATCGAGCTTGGCGTTGAGACCATTCATATCATCAACAGCTACCGCGTCGAAAAAAGCTATTGGCAATCGCCCTACCTAAGGCCCGATGCCATAAAAACCACCATCCACACAGCACTAGAGCAAGCGGGCGACACTGTGCCCCCTGGCCTGCATTGGCACAAGGGTTTCAAACCTTTTGCTGAAGATCATTTACCAGCGCTTGTCCGGTCCTACCCGAACGCCTGGCTGGGCGACCATCGCGTACAGACGCGACTGGACCCCAGTAACCGTGACGAGCCCCGACTCATAGCCATTGGCCCGGAAGGTGGGTTCATCTCCTACGAGGTCGACGTATTGCAGTGCGCAGGTCTACAACCCGCCAATTTAGGCGCTAGAATCATGCGCGTAGAAACGGCAGTCAGTGCCTTGCTGGGCAAACTCATCGGCTGATTTTAAAGCGCGCAAGCCACCCCAGTTCCACGCAACCCACAATAACCAGTTGGATTCTTGTGCAGGTACTGCTGATGGTAATCCTCGGCGAAGAAAAAATTAATAAACGGGCCAATTTCGGTGGTGATATTGCCATATCCTGCCGCATTCAAACCCGCTTGATAGGCCTCGCAAGACAGTTGCGCCACCTGGAACTGCTCGTCCGTCGTGGTGTAAATGGCCGAGCGGTATTGAGTTCCCAAATCATTACCTTGACGCATACCTTGGGTTGGATCATGGGCTTCCCAAAAGACTTTTAGTAGTGCGTCAAGCGTCGTGACATCGGGCTTGTAAGCCACCATGACCAATTCAACGTGCGCCGTCTTGCCGCTACAAACATCTTCGTAGGTCGGATTCTTAGTGATGCCACCGCCGTAGCCCACCGCGGTCAAACTGACCCCGTCTTGCTGCCACATACGTCGCTCGGCGCCCCAAAAGCAACCCATTCCCAAGTAAATAATAGACTCGTCAGCAGCGTAAGGCGGCAACATCGAGCGCCCAAAAATAAGATGCTCGTGCCCGGGTATCAGCACCTGTTGACGGTCGGGTAATGCCGTTTCGGCGCTGACCAATGTGTGTTTTTTTCGAATCGAGAACCAATCCATACCGTTTTCCTTGCGCTTGTGGCAACAGCGCTTGCTGACAAAGAGGCTTGCATGCCGACATTGAAGCCGTCATTATTTTAGCGAGATTATGACACCAGAGCCACACTATGGGCGGCACGCTAAAAACCACCAATTCAAGCAACGAGATCAGCGCCTTTATACAGCAGCACAAGACCATCTCTAAGGTGGTTAAGCACCAACAACGGCTTTTATTTACCATTGACGCCACGGCAAGCCGGCAACCAACCTGGGATTTGGCCTGCTCGCTCACACACAGCCTCCTGCACGCAACCGACGGATTGAAAGGCCTGACCCTGAAACTTTGTTTCTACCGAGGCTTTGAAGAATTTCGTCAAACCGACTGGCTGAGCGATGCTGACACCCTAAGCCGAAAAATGGCGAGTGTGCGTTGCGCCGGTGGCCAAACGCAAATTCGTAAAACGCTGCGCCATGCCCTGAGCGAACATCAGTCAAGCCCCATTCGCGGCCTGATTTTTATTGGTGACGCCATCGAAGAGCCTGCACATGAGCTCATCGATCTGGCGGGGCAATGCAAACTCCGCAAGTTGCCTTTATTTTTGTTTCAAGAGGGGCTAAATCCGGGGGTCGAAGACGTCTTTCAACAGATGGCCCGCCTATCAGCCGGCGCCTACGCCCGTTTCGACCTGAATGCACCCAATCGCCTGCGCGATCTGCTCAGTGCCGTGGCAGCCTATGCTCAAGGCGGTTATACTGCACTCACTAAGCGTCGCGATGCTGCGGCGCAAACGCTACTGGAACAATTACCAAAGTCCTAATGCCAAGACTGATACTATTTGCCGCCGCCGCACTCGCCTTGTACATCGCGGTAACACGGATCAAAGCCCTGCCTGCGCAAAAGCGTAAAGCCGCCTATGTTCAGCTGATCTTCGCGGTGGCTTTAATTGTGGCCGTTGTATTGGCCATCAGCGGCAAAATGCACTGGATTGGTGCCTTAGTCACGGGTTTATTGGTACTGCTACGGCAATCGCTTCCCCTGCTGATTCAACTGTTACCGCATCTCAAAGGGTGGCTGGGACAATCAGCCGCAAGCGCGACATCACAGGTGGACTCCGCCGTTCTGCGCATGACCTTAGATCACAACAATGGTCGCTTGAATGGCACTGTCCTGAGTGGTGCGTTTAGCGGCAAGCTGCTGTCTGACCTGTCTCAAACAGAGCTCGATACACTTCTGGAATACTGTCGCGCCACTGACGCCGACTCGACTCAGCTACTGCTGTCGTACCTAGAACAACGGTTCGGCGCGGACTATCAAAACCAAGCACCACCTCGCAGCGATCACAGTGGAGAGCTGACCGAGAAAGAAGCACTGGCCATTTTGGGGCTCAGCGACGGCGCTTCTAAAGACGATATCATTGCAGCACATCGCAAGCTCATGCAAAAATTACACCCCGACCGGGGCGGCAACGACTATCTCGCCGCCCGCGTCAATGACGCCAAAGCCAAGTTACTGGGAGAGCGCTAGGCTATGAGTGACACCTTTGTTATCCGCAATCAGCTAGGCCACTACTACAGCAAAGGCAAAGAGTGGACGGACGGACGTGAGGCGCAGGCGGTGGCCCAGTTCAAATACCGTGACGAAGCCCTAAACACGGTGGTGGAACTGTCGTCCAAAGATATTGAACTGCGCGCGGAGATCTTTGAACCAGAATTAACCGACAACGGTAAACTCAAGCTCGAGGTCAGCGAGCATCCCTTACCCGGCGACACACAAGAGCCCATTTCCGTCGCTATTTAGCCTGCCCTCGGAACCTTTCATCGCTTTCAACTGTCTGAGTATCGTCCGTCCTTGATTTAAAGTGATCTACCCCCATTATCTACAGTGTATATAGCATTGTTACGGGCATTTCAGAGGTTATTCTCATGCGTATTCTGTTGTTTTTGGTGACCAACCTGGCAGTACTTGTGTTGGTCAGCATCATCTTTAATTTGCTGGGGTTCGAAAGCATCCTGGCAGCCAACGGCGTTGACCTAAACTTACAGGCCTTGCTCGTTTTTTGCGCACTCTTTGGGTTTGGTGGTGCTTTTGTCTCGCTATTCCTAAGCAAGTGGATGGCAAAAAAATCGACGGGAACTCAACTCATTACCGCGCCCACGGACCGACAAAGCCGATGGCTGCTTGACACCGTGGCCGAACTGTCACGTGAAGCTGGCATTAAAATGCCAGAGGTTGGGGTCTTCCCGTCGCAAACGGCCAATGCCTTTGCCACTGGCTGGAACCGCAATGATGCACTGGTCGCAGTCAGCTCAGGCTTATTAAATCGATTTTCACCCGAGGAAGTTAAAGCGGTACTCGCACACGAAATTGGCCATGTCGCCAACGGCGACATGGTGACACTGAGTTTGATTCAAGGCGTGGTGAATACCTTTGTCATGTTCTTTGCACGTATTATTGGTCACACCGTAGATCGTGTCATTTTCAAAACCGAGCGGGGCTACGGCATCGGCTATTACATCGCAACCTTCTTCGCTGAAATCGTGCTGGGCATTCTTGCCAGTATCATTGTGGCCTGGTTTTCTCGTTTACGTGAATATCGCGCTGACGCAGCTGGTGCTGCACTCGCCGGCCGAGGCGCCATGATCAGCGCCCTAGAACGTCTGCAACGGGAGCAAAACTTACCCAATGACTTACCCGGCGAACTCACCGCCTTTGGTATTCGCAACATCAATAAGTTAGGCATGGCGCAAATGCTGGCATCTCACCCCCCTCTAACCGCTCGTATTGAAGCGCTCCGCAGAGGGTAATGACCAATCATCGGAGGTCACCATGACCCAAGTATTTCGATCTATCACGCTCTTTTTGATCACTTTACTGGGCGCTTGTGGCCTCGGTGATGGTGCGTCCATCGCACCCAACGCGGCGGCGGAATCCCGAGACAAGGACGTACCTGAGTATCTAAGCTTTGCTACCGACGACGAAGCCAATACCACCGAGATTTTCAGTAAAGCCAGCCCTGCCGTGGTCTTTGTCACCAACAAAGCCTTGCGTCGAGGCTTGTTTTCCTTAAACGTTGAAGAGATCCCACGCGGTTCTGGCACGGGCTTTATCTGGAACAGTCAAGGCTTAATTGTAACTAACTACCACGTGATAGCCGGCGCCCAGAAGCTTACCGTAACCCTGCAAGATCGCAGTGAATACGATGCTGAGGTTATCGGCGTAGCGCCTGAGAAGGACCTCGCGGTGCTCAGAATTGAAGGCGCACCGGAGGACTTACAAACGCTGCCATTAGGGGACTCCAGCGAGTTACAGGTAGGCCGCAAAGTTTTGGCCATAGGCAATCCTTTTGGTCTGGACACCACGCTGACCACTGGCATTGTGAGCGCCTTGGGACGTGAAATTAAAGCGCCAAGCAATCGTACCATTCGCGGCGTGATTCAAACCGATGCGGCGATCAACCCGGGTAATTCAGGTGGACCGCTACTGAACTCTATGGGCCAGCTGATTGGCGTCAATACGGCAATTTACAGCCCGAGCGGCGCAAGTGCAGGTATCGGCTTTGCCATTCCCGTAAATACCGTCGCCGAAGTCGTTCCACAACTGATTAGCTACGGACGCGTGCTTCGACCCGTATTGGGCGTAGAGCTCGCAAGCGATAACTGGATCCGACGCTACAACATCCCCGGCGTACCCATCGTGCGCTTGTTCCCAGGACTCCCCGCCGATCAAGCCGGCATGCGTGGCGCCTACCGCAACTACCGTGGCGACATCGCCCTAGGCGATATCATAACCCAGATCAATGGTGAGCCGGTTCGCAATAACGACGAGTATTACACTCAGCTGGAACGCTACCAAGCGGGGGACACCATCACCGTCACAACGCTTCTAGGCAACGAAGAGCGCAAATACGAAGTGACTTTAGAACAGTCTCGTTAGCCCACTAAGGTGCAATCACAATCTCACCGTCGCTTAGCCCGGCGGTGACTTCCACCTCAGCGCCCTCTTCGCGCCCCAAACGCACAAAACGCTTTAGGGGACCAGCGTCTGTCTTCACCCAAACAAGGTTCAGTTGACCCAAGTGTTGCACCAAACGTTTTGGGATCGCTCGCCAAATTTCAGTCGCAGCGGGTATGTGCGCTTCGGCGAATAAACCGGGCAAGAGCCCCTGCCCTTCCAGTACCTGCAAGGTAATATCAAAGCTGCGAGAAACTCGATCTGCTGCGGGTACGATCTCGCTCACTTCGGCATTGAACGATCGATCCGCTGAGGGCACGAGCACCCGAACAGCATCACCCAGCTGCAGTCCCATCGCCAAGTCTTCTCGCACTTTCAACGCGACTTCCAAACTGGCGGGATTATACAGTGACACCAAGCGCGCACCTGGGCTTGCCAAATCGCCAGGCTCTACAAAGCGATCCACCACACGTCCGGAGATAGGTGCCTTCACTTGGGTAAAACTTATGGCCGTCTCGACTTCTCGGATGTTTTCGGTGATCGCTAGACGCTCGGCCACCAGAGCGGCATCCGCTGCTGCGGCTTTATCGTAATCGGCTTGCGATAACAAACCTCGTGACAACAACTCTTCGGCCCGAGCCAGTGTTCGTCTGGCCTCCTCAAGCCGCGCATCAATCGCTGTGCGACTAGCCACTACCGACTCAAGGCGCGCCTGAAGATCGCGTCTATCCAAACTCACTAAGAGATCACCGGCTTGTACAGTATCGCCGGCACGCACGATCACAGATTCCACAGTCGACATAATACGCGAGGACACTAAGGTTGTTTCCCGAGCCTCCACCGATCCAGGTACCCGCTCGAAGGCCTGACGCTCGATACTCTGCACCGTGAATCCTTCCCCACCTTGCTTAGCTTGCTCAACCAACAGCCCCGGTTGAACCCGATCACTAAAACCGCCCGCCATAAACACAATGACCAAGCCTAAAAAGACAAACAGGCCAAGGCTGCCCATTATAAGTCGCTGATTACTGCTCATGACGCATCTCCCTAGGGTTGTCATTAATAGGACTGTCATCAATTGCCGGGCCGTACAACATACAGTAAACCACCGGCACCACCACCAAGGTCAAAATCGTGGAAGCTAAAATTCCAAAAATAATAGCAATTGCCAAACCGCTGAATACGGGATCGAGCGTGATAACGAGGTTACCCAGCAAGGTCGTGCCCGCGGTGAGCAGAACGGGACGCATACGCACAGAACCTGCGCTAAGCACAGCATCTAATACCGAGGCTCCTTGCGCTCGTGCCTGATTAATAAAATCAACAAGAATCAATGAATTACGCACCACAATCCCCGCTAGCGCAATCATGCCAATCATGGCGGTGGCGGTAAATAATACCGGCTCTGGTGCACCTGCCACCCAGCGTTCACCGAGCTGATTCAGCAGCCAAAACCCCGGCATAATACCGATCATCGTCAACGGTATTGACGACATAATCAGTAGAGTCAGCGCAATCGAACCGGTCTGTAAACGCAACACAAAGTAAATCGCCACCAAGGCAAACGCAAACGCCAAGCCCATATCGCGGAATACATCGACGGTGACCTTCCATTCCCCTTCACCAATCCAATGGATATCGACCGATTCGGGAACCTGCCACGCCTGTGTACCACCTGATGAGAAAAAGGTGCGGTCTTGCCAACTCGAGCGTTCGATTGCGCCAAGGGTTTCATCTGCCGTAATGTCGGCAATCACTTCCGCGGGGGTTCGCCCCGAAATCTCTGCCGTCACGTAGACCACAGGACGTAAATCTTTGCGATAAATCGGCGTTTCTAGGGGCACACTCTGAAACGCCCCTAACTCACCTAAGGCCACCAAATTTTGTGGGGCGGCTTGCAAACCAGCGCTGCGCTGCTCGCTCACAGCTCCCAAGCGCCCCTTAAGTAAAAGCGTCGACAGGTCCTCGACACGACTGCGTTCGGCAACGGGCAGCCGTAACAACAGCGGTAAAGGTTGGGCTTCACGTTCCGCTGCCATAAAACCCACCACCTGTCCCGCGTGTGCCAAGCTAAGGGTTGCATTAATATCAGAGGTAGGAATGCCCGACATCGCCGCTTTCGCTTTATCGGTCACGAACCTCAATCGGGGCGCAGCGCTACCCACACTGGTGTCCACTTGGTTTACGAAGGGCTCAGCTCGGAACCGCTCTGCCAAAAGCTCTGCAGCCCTCTGTTGCTCGGCATAAGGTGTCAGCGTACGGCCATAGACCTCGGCCACTAAGGTTGCCATGACCGGTGGCCCTGGCGGCACTTCAACCACGCTGATCACCGCCTCAGGGTGCTGATACATCAAACCGACGAGCGCTTCGCGCAGGCGCAAAACAACGGCATGCGACTGATGCACACGTGCGCCTTTATCCAATAAGGTTAACCGGACATCGCCCAAGTGGGGCCCTTGTCGCAAATAGTGCTTGCGCACTAGGCCATTAAAATCGTGTGGGCTGGGTTCGCCTACAAATACCGATGCAGAAATCACTTCGGGAAGTGACAAAGCAATACGACTGGCTTCGGATGCAACAGCGGCGGTTGCCTCAAGCGCGGTTCCCTCTGGCATATCGATAACAACCTGGAGCTCGTTCTTGTTATCAAAGGGCAAAAGTTTGAGCGGCACCAAGCGAAAGACCGGCAATAACACGGCAGCCAAAAAAGTCATCAGCAAGATCCACAAGACGGCACGGCGACGTGAGCTCGAGGTCAGCAGCGCCAACATATTCCGAACGTAAAAAGCGTTATGATCCAAGGAGCGCCAATCCTCGTCGGTTTCCTCGATTGCCGCCTTACCTAAAAACACCTTCGCGAGCCACGGCGTCACAAATAAGGCCGTCAGCGTACTTGCCATGACCGCCAGCGGCACGTTAAAGGCCATGGGCGCCATGTAAGGCCCCATCATGCCAGTAATAAAGGCCAAGGGTAGAAAGGCCAATACAATGGTCACGGTAGACATCAATAAGGGCACTTTAATTTCAGCAATGGCCGTGACAATTCGATCAGTAATGCTGCCGCGCCCGCCTTGCAGTTTTCGCGTGATATTATCGACACCCGTAATCGGATCGTCGACCAACAAACCTAGGGCCAGAATCAAGGCGAACAGTGTCACGCGATTGATGGTGTAACCAAACACAAGATCGAGGGCCAGCGTCATGCCATAGCAAACCGGTACCGCCAAGGCTACGATCAAAGCTGCTCGCCAACCCAAGAATAAACCGATGAAAGCAACCACGGTCAAAACGGCAAAGACCAGACTGCTCCCCAAATTCTTCACTTTTTCATCGGCGGTCACGCCATAGTCGCGAATGGTATGAACCTGAACCTGCTCAGGAATCAGTTCGCGTTGCAATTCCGCCATGGTTTTATGCAACTGCTCTGCGACTTTGACCGCGTTCGTGCCGCGCTGTTTGGCGATACTGATCGCCACCATCGGTTGCACATCGCCCGATAGACTCGCCGCATTTTCGTACCAAGTAATTGATGTCTTCGAGGGCGGACCATCCTTGATGGTGGCCACATCACCAAGGGTCACCAAGTCGCCGCCCACGACATTCACCACCAGCGATTGCAGTGTATCGATAGAGCGCAAGAGGTCACCACTTTCTAGCGCGATCGCTTGATTACCATACGTCAAAGAGCCTGCGCTAATGACGTCATTGGACAGCGAGATCGCGTTGACCACATCCAATACAGTGGTTTGCCGCGAGGCCAGTCGCAAGGGATCAAACAGTATTTGCACCGCCCGCTCTCGACCACCAACGACCTTAACCTCACTGGTCTCTTGCACGCCCTGTAATACGCTGGCAACTTCATCGGCTAGGCGCCGAAGTTCGAAGTCGCCCATCATTTCAGGCTCGGTGCTGGTCAACGCGTAGACCACAATGGGCACGTCGTCCACCTCCACCGGCCGAACCTGCCACGCACTGACAACGGGCGGCACTTGATCTTGGTTGGCGTAAAGTTTGTTGTAGGTATTGAGCAAGCTGTCCTCACGATCTTCACCCACATAAAAAGCCAAAGTGACTAGGGCACGATTGGGATGACTTTGTGAGTAGACGTGCTCAATTCCCGGGATTTGTGACAAGAGTTTTTCGACCGGAACCACCACTTGCCGCTCAACTTCCGATACCGATAATCCTGGTGCTTCGATAGAGACATCAATCATCGGCACAACAATTTGAGGCTCTTCTTCCCGAGGCATAAACGTCAGTGCAACGATACCAAGCACTATGCCTGCCAAAAACAGAAAAGGTGCGACACCTTTCTGTAGGGCTATTGCGATAAGTCGTTCAATCATAGCGCGGCGTTCCAACGGAAATTGATGTGAATCTTAACAAAAGTCAGCGCTTAACACTTTGATCTAGGTAGAATCAAAAGCCTATTCAAGCGGCTTTTATCTGCTATTCTTAAGTTAATGGATCTCTCGATTATGGCTCAAGTCTTTGCACTGACAGTCACAGTATTTACCCTACTGGGATTTGTCTCGGCTATCGAGGCGGTTATGAAAACGCGCACCGCACAAGGCGCCGTCGCTTGGGTGATTGTCCTGCTGACCTTTCCCTACATTGCGGTGCCGATCTACTGGATTTTTGGCCGGACTAAATTTGATGGCTACGTCGAGCAGCGCAAGGCCGTCGAAGAGGCATTAAAGAGCAGTCAACAAGCCACCTCTGATGCCATCTGGCCCAACAGTGTTAACACCGACGACCTGTGCGACACCTTTCGCACCCTACTGCCCCTAGCACGCACTGCGGTTACCGTCGGTAATGACATAGATCTATTGGTGAACGGCAAGGCAACACACAGCGCATTAATGGATGCCATTCACGGTGCACAAAAGCACATCTATTTGGTCTACTACATCATTCGTGACGATCACATCGGCGCCGAGTTAATTAATGCACTCATTATAAAAGCACAACAAGGCCTTGCGGTACATGTCATTTACGACGAGATCGGCAGTCGTGCATTTGCGCGTTCACCCTTACTGAATCGAGCGCTTAGCCGCGGCGTGAAAATCGTCCCATTTAACACAACGCGTGGCCGCCGCAATCGCTTCCAACTAAATTTTCGTAATCACCGTAAACTCGCCTGCGTCGACTCAAGACTCGCTTTATTGGGCGGACACAACATAGGGTGCGAGTATTTGGGGCAAGACCCTAAGATCGGGCCTTGGCGAGACACCCATATTCAAATTCAAGGGCCCTCTGTACTTGCGATAGAATTAACGTTCGCCGCCGATTGGCGTTGGGCGACGGGCGAGCAATTGCAACTGAGCTTTACCAAGCCCCGTGAAAGTCGCCATGGCAAGCAAGTATTGATTTTCCCCTCGGACCCCTCCAGCGAGTTTGAGGAAGCAGGGTTGATGTATCATCAGCTCATCAGTGACGCCAAACAACGCTTGTGGATCACGAGCCCGTATTTTGTGCCCGACCACAGCATTATCTCTGCTTTACAATTGGCTGTATTACGCGGTGTGGATGTCCGGGTCATGATCCCACACAACCCTGACGGCCCCGTGGTGGCGATGGCCAATTGGTCCTACACCAAAGAGCTATTACCCGCGGGTGTAAAAGTCTTTCGCTACGGGCCGGGCTTTATGCACCAAAAAGTCACTCTGGTCGACGATTATCTGTGCGCGATAGGCACAGCGAATTTTGACAACCGCAGCTTCAAACTAGCTTTTGAAATTACCGCAATCATTAACGATAAAGACTTTGCTCAAGAAGTTCAGCAAATGCTGGAGGCCGACTTTGCATCGGCCACCGAGGTGAGCAGGCAGCATTTTCACCAGCGCCCAATTTGGTTTCGACCCGCTATGGCGCTGGCGCGTCTGCTTTCGCCGGTACTTTGACATCGGCCCACGCTTTTGGATCTATGTCTAAATCACGCCATTCATCGGCGTCAAACACCGCTTCCTGACCACCGGCCACCTTCTGATCGTAATCTCGCAGTAAACGGCCCGCCACGGGTGCCAACAAGCCTAAGCCCAGTAAGTTCACGACGGCCAATAAGCCCATGGTTAAATCGGCAAAGCTGAAAATGGTGCCAAGATCTTGCATTGAACCCCAAAACACCAAACCCAGAATACCCAGTCGGAATCCATTAAAGAGTGTTTGGTTTTCTTCACTAAAATAGTCCAAGCTATTTTCGCCCAAGTAGTAGTTGTACACGATCGAGCTAAACGCAAACAGGATTAAGGCAATACTGACATAGGTCTCACCCCAAGCGCCTACTTGTTCGGCGACCGCGCGCTGAGTCAAAGCCACGCCCTCAACACCCTCCACCCCGGGTGTATAAGCATCTGACAACAAAATCATAGCCGCCGTTGCGGTACACAGTAGCAAGGTATCAATGAATACGCTAAAGGCCTGAACAATACCTTGATTAACGGGATGCTTGACGTAAGCAACTGCCGCCACATTGGGCGCACTACCCAAGCCGGCCTCATTCGAGAACAGGCCTCGACGCACACCCTGCAAAATAGCGGCGCCAATACCACCGCCGATGGCGGAATCCAGCCCCAAAGCACTTTTGACAATCAAGGCCACAATGCCAGGCAATTCCGCTGCGTGCATAAGTAAAATGTAGACGGCCAGCGCAAAATAACCCACCGCCATTAGGGGCACGATGATCTCGCTGACCTTAGCAATGCGATGGATTCCGCCAAAGATAACAAAGGCAACACAGGCGGTTAAAATCAGTCCGCTCGTCAGCGTGCTAAACCCAAAAGACGACTCCAGCGAGCTGGCAACCACAAACGATTGCAAGGCCGGAAAGGCCAAACCGAAGGTAATCAGCAGAAGTACGGAGTACACGGTTGCAAGCTTAGGTTTCTTTAAACCATGCTTGATGTAAAACGCTGGGCCACCTCGATAGGCACCGTTTGGTTCTGCGCGTTTGAATAGCTGAGCCAGCGAACATTCTATGACGCTGGTCGCCATACCCATTAACCCAATCAACCACATCCAAAATATGGCACCAGGACCGCCCAGAGTAATCGCAACCGCAACACCCGCAATGTTTCCCGAGCCTACGCGCCCGGCTACCGATACGGCTAAGGCTTGGAAGGAGCTTAAATGACCTTGCTCGTGATGAAACGCTTGACGCAACACGCCAAACATACGGCCAAAATAACGAAACTGCACCCCGCGCGTACTGACCGTAAAAAACACACCCATCGTCAGCAACACGGCAATCAGGACATAATTCCATAACCAATCGTTCACAACAGAAATCATAGCGCTACCCCACAATACCGAAGTAAAAAATCACGGCCAATGCGGGGGGTACAATAAAGCGCGTAGTAAAACGCCACACCGAATACAAACCCTCACTCGTCGCTAATTCTTCTTTACTGAGCTCTTCGTGCATGACCCAACCCGCAAATAGGGCAATAAATAATCCACCGAGAGGCAGCAATAATTGATTCGACAAGAAATCCATCGCATCGTTAAAGTTAAGCCCAGCGACTTTGATATGATCCAACACATTGTAAGATAACAAGCTCAATACGCTCAGCACCGCCACAGCACCCATGACCACCAAAGTGGCTTTGTGTCGCGCCATCGCATGACGGTCTTCCATGTAGGCAATTAAACCCTCAACCAAGCCGACCATGGAGGTAATACCAGCTACAGACAACATCACAAAAAACAGCGAGGCAAAAACGTGGCCACCTGGCATTTGCGCAAAAGCGACTGGCAAGGTCTGAAAAATAAGTCCAGGACCTGCAGCAGGGTCTAGGCCATTGTTAAACACCGCTGGAAAAATCACCAGGCCCGCTACCAGGGCTACCAAAGTGTCCGCAAAAATAATAATCGCTGCGCTTTTGCCTATCGAAACAGACTTTGGCAGGTAGGCTCCGTACACCATCATACCGGCCATGGCGACGCCAATACTGAAAAAGGCCTGCCCCACCGCGATAAGAAACACATCCGCGCTAATCTTTGAAAAATCTGGCGTAAATAACCAGCGTAGCGCCTCGGAAAATCCACCGGCGAATACGTTGTAGATTGCCAAGCCCACCAACAACAAGAACAGCATTGGCATCATGATACTGACCGCTCGCTCAATACCATTTTTCACGCCCGCATAGATAATGCCACCAGTAACGCCTAATCCCACCAGGGTCCAGAGCAGCATACCCTCAGTATTCGCGAGCATACCGGTGAATTCATCCGCCGCGACGGCACCGTCGTAGCCTGCGAATCCGGTCATGATAGCCTTGTAGAGGTACCAAAGAACCCAACCAACAATACCCGCGTAAACCACCTCAATCGTGAACGCGGCCCATAAGCCCATGCCGCCGATAAAACGCCAACGAGTGCTAGCACCACTTTCTTTGGCAACGGCAGCAACGGCCGTCGTTGGACTGCCCTGCCCTCGTCGCCCCAACATGATTTCAGCCATCATGCAGGGAATACCAATCACAACAACGCATGCTAAATACACCAAAACAAAAGCCGCTCCGCCGTTTTCCCCTGTGACGTAGGGGAAGCGCCAGATGTTACCGAGACCCACCGCGAAACCGATGGATGCCATCAAAAACGTCCAACGCGACGACCAGTGATCGTGTAGTCCTACTGCTGCCATAGCCTTCTCCTAGGTTGTTATTGTCGTGTGCAATTGCGAGTAAATGCCAACATCACGCGGATAAAGGCTCCGTTGCCTGCTGTAACCAAGCTCGAGTGTCAGCATCCACTAATGGACCCACTTCGGCATTAACTCGTGCATGGTACGCGTTGAGCCAGCTTATTTCATCCGCCGTCAGCATGTCCAATACCATAAGCCGACAATCAAACGGGAGCAAGGTCAGGGTTTCAAAGGCGTAAAAACCTTCCCGATCTCCGCTCACGACAACCTGAAGGTTTTCGCAGCGAATACCGTATTCATCCTCTTTGTAATACCCTGGCTCATTGGACACGATCATGCCCTTCTCCAAAGGCGTCGGGCTGCCAGCCTTTGCGATTCGCTGAGGCCCCTCATGTACACTTAAATAACTGCCCACACCGTGTCCGGTACCGTGTTCAAAGTCGAGCTCCTGCTGCCACAAAAACTGTCGTGCCAAGCTGTCCAATTGCATGCCAGAAGTCCCCTTGGGAAACCGGATCTGAGCTAGAGCAATATGCCCTTTCAACACTAAAGTAAAATTGCGTCGCATTTCCTCGCTCGGCGTGCCAATCGCGACGGTTCGAGTGACGTCGGTAGTGCCATCCAAATACTGACCACCACTGTCCACTAAATACAGTGAATTGTTGATCAACGAGCCCGGAGTACCATTGCGATGATTGTAGTGACACAAGGCACCATTAGGCCCCGCAGCAGAAATCGTACTGAATGAGGGCTCCAAAAACTCAGGGTTGTGACAGCGGCACGCATGCAGTTTATCGGCCAGTTGGGCCTCGTTGGGAAATTGGCCGGAAGCCACTGTATGATCAATCCAGGCGAGAAAGGTCGCTTTGGCTGCAGCGTCACGCTTGTGTGCCTGGCGCGTACCTTCAACCTCAACCCGATTCTTGGCCGCCTTGGCGGCCATCACGGGGCAGGGTTTAGAGATGACCAGCACCCCCTGATTTAACATTGCCTGCCACGAGGCGGCATTGGTGTTCAAGGGATCAGCCCCAACGGCTTGACCCGACCACTCTTGCAAGACTTCGGTCAACTCCTGAGGCGCGTGGACACTGACCCCTAGGCCAACCTGCGCCTGCCAATCGGCGGGCACTCTGGAGGCCTCGATAAACCACTGCACAGTGCCGTCAGCCTTCAGCAGAGCATGACTTTGCAAAATGGGCAGTTGAGGAATGTCGCTGCCACGCACGTTCAATAACCAAGAGACCGATTCCGGTAAAAACACCCAAAAACCCTGCAAGCCCATATCTTGTAAGGTTTGCCCGAGGCGGGTGCGTTTCGATTCTGAGGCTTCACCGGTGTAAGACTGCGCCAGCGTAAAGCCTTGCCGAGCGACCACCGTAGGGCGGTCGCTCCACACCGTATCGATCACATTATTCACGGTATCAATCAGCGCACGCTCTTGTAACAGACTCTGCCACCGTTCAAATTGCGTTTGGCACACTGTTTTGGCATCCACACCTACTCTGGCGCCCGCCGCGGTGTTGGCCTCAAGCCACGCCATCGCCTGAGCATCGCCCAAGTCACCTATCTCAAATTCTACGGTATCGACTTGGCGTTTCACTTGCACCGTGTAACGACCATCCACGAACACCGCAGCCTTAGTACTCGTAACGATGACTAATCCTGCCGATCCAGTGAATTGACTAACGAATCGCATACGTTCATTAGACTCTGGAATATATTCCCCCAAAAATTCGTCGGCTCGGGGAACAATCAAAGCCTCTAAACCGAGTTGCCGCATTTGGGTACGCAACTGTGAAAGAATCGCCACATGGCCTCCTTAGTAAAATTCCGTCAGTTTAATACTGACCGGACAATTTGATACGCAAGCCGCTGCCCTCTGCTTGCGCAATAAGTGCTAGGTTGTCTCGCAGACGCTGCTCAGCGGGACCGCTGGGCTCTATCCGGACATCTAGCGAATAATTCTGCTGTCGAGCGCGTAAGTCTCCTGTGACTTGCACAGGGCCTTTCACCGTAGAAACTAGACCTGTTATCTCGTCTCCCTTGGACTCCAGCGCCAACACATAAGTCCCCAAACGCACACGATCAATCTGCGTTATCCAGACACCATTAATCCAGCGTAAGGCGCCCTCAAGGGCTAACACTCCCTCGCTTTGAGACCATTCTAAGCGCGGAAAATGAAATTCAAACGCCCCATCAACCGACAGCGGTGCAAACAAACGAACCAAGCCTGCGGGTATTCTGCCCTGCACGTCGTTCAGTTGGATAGCGTCCAAATCGTGGACTCGCACCTCTGCCTGTAACCACTGGCTACCGAGCTCGGTCGAGAATTGCAAGGAAGGTGCCAAACTTAAAAGGCTCAGCGGTGACAACTGCCACTGCACTCGCCCCCAGCTAATCACTTCGCCATTGGCCCGGGCCGATAAATTCTGCGCCTGACCGCGCCAGATCGAGCCGCTGACACCCTCCAAGAACACGTGTTGCCGCGCCAAAGGTTCGACCAACAAACCAGCGGGTGTATTCACGACAACACTGCCAAAAAACACCATCGCAAACAGGCCTATCGCATAGCGAATTTGCACTTTACCCACCTTGTGCCAAGCGTATGGTTGCTGCTACAACACCTACATCAGACTGCGACAAGTTGACCTCTCGCACAATGACACCCTGCTGGATTTCCAGAGCGTATAAAAACTGCGCCACATCATTAAACTCAACGCCCTCGAACCGCACTTGCAACTCACCGTTACTACTGGGTTGCAATCGAGCAATGGCTAAGCCCTCTGCTTGACTGGCTTGGTTAATCACATTCATCAGTGTCGTTTTAGGACCACCGCTATTTCCTTTGCCGCGTAACGATTGAATCTCTGCCACCATGGTGTTAACGCGTTGCTTAACTTCGAGCGCTCGCGCGTTCTGCTGAATAGCCTCATCGCGCGCGTCCTGCAAAGGGGTCAACACCCCAATTAACACGCCATACGAAAGCAAAAACAAGCCAAGCACGACCAGGCTGAGCTGCTCGCTTTGCGTTCGCGCAAAAAACCATGCTTTCATTACGGCCCTCCCACACGCATTCTAGCGCGCACTTGATCACCCTGCGCATTCGAATTTTCTAACTCGACCTTAAGACCGGCATTGCTCAGCTGGGTACGTAGCGTTTCTAATGCCGCAAAATCACTGGCTATTAAGGTCAAACCCAACTGACCGTTACGATCGGTGTAATTCAAATTCAACACCTGTGTACCAGGCACCGATCTCAGCACGGCACCTGCTTGCTCGAGTAAACTCATAAACCCAGCGCTTTGGGCGTCGCCCCTCAAAGAGCGCAACTGGCGCTCGAGTTGCTTCTCGGGATCGACAATCGCTCCTTGGGGATACACCTCTCGATAGCGCGCTTCAATATCGCGCCGAATCTCTAGATTGACGTCTTGTGCCTGCTGCCACTGCGCGTAGGATAACGCCCCTTGGACCAGCACAGCGACCAACAATGTTGCGGCAACCCAGCGCCAGTGACGCCACCATTTAGCCCAGGGCAAAACCGAGACATAACTTCCCTGACGAAGATTGAGCAAGGTGGGTACATCACTGTTCATCATCACAGCATCCAACCAAGCCCCTTTACGCACCTGTATCAATGCCTTAACTGAGGGATCTAAGTCCGGCAATTCGGCGTCAGATTGGCAATACACCACGATTGATGTTGGCGCACCAGACTCTAGACTCGCACTTAAAAATACGTTCACTAAATCAGGCTGACACACAAAAGCTTGCCGTTCCGATATTCTGACCAAGCAGCGCCCAGACTCAACCACCACGACCCACTGGTCTGGCGACGCGGGCAACAGTAAGGTATCTGGGACCCAGTGCGCAACGGGATTGATGGCCGGTTCTTGTAGCCATTCGTTCATCAAGGTCTTTCTTACAACCGCCACCGCAACTTCATCGTCATCGATCCAACGGTGCGCGAAATGCAGCTCATCAATATCCTCCGCCAAGCGGTCCTCTACACTGTAGGGCAGTGATTGCGAAAGTACCTTGCGCTCGGCTTTCGCCACCGGATGGGTCAGTAAGGTCGCGTGTTCACTGGGAAAGGCAAAAACCACCGAATTGCGATCACTCTGCAACAGCGCGTTAAGCTGCGCCATGCCCTCGGGTGTCGCAACGGGTATTGGGCCACTGTGCACCCGCAACTGCTGCAACACCAACACGCCCGATTCATCGTATTTTAGTACGGCTTTCACACCCAACCTCGTTTGTTGGTTCTCATAAACTCGTTCCTTGCACCCGAGTCAGCACGCGAAACTGCCCGTTTTTGCGCGAGATCACAGAGTATAGTTGCTGAGGCCGTTCTGCAACGGAGGCTTCGGCCATCAGTAAAAATGTATTCGTTTTCTCAGTCAATAAGGGCTGCAGCGCAGCGCGATCATTTTCACTAAAAAACGGATCTTGCAACAATTCATCCACCGAACCAAACCCGAGTTGATCACGTTGGTCCACCAGCATTTGTACCTCGGAAGCCGTCTTAGGCTCAAGCTCTTCACCACCCGGTAAAGCCTGTAGTACTTGGGCTGGCGCCGTATGGATATTGATTTTACCACCGTCATCGGGCCAAATCGTGACCAAGGGTGCAAGCTCCTGGTAAATTGCCCAGGTCATCCCCTCAACCGCCATCAATTCACTGGGGCTCACCCACATTTGATTAGCCGCGCGATAGGGTGGTTGCTTAGATTGGTAGACCAAATCCTCTGCCCCATTGGTTCGCGGGTTGGCATCGCCATCCAGCCAGTCGCCAATCGCGTTCACGATCGCGACAGCTTGAAAGCGGTCCAGCAAAGGGCCATCCTCGTCACCTAAAGTCAGCAGCAAGCGCACAAAAATACGCTGGTCCACGGTCAAGGCGGCAGCATCCGTAGCACCGGTGTTGCCCACCAAGGTGTTCAAATTAAAACGCCCCTCTAGATCCACCAAGCGACCCACCAAATAACCGCCCTCGTCCAAGGGGTACGGTGGACTTTGCTCAGCCCAGACTTCCATTAAAGTGTCGCGTGGCACCTCAGTCTGAGCATCCAACTCATTATCGAGCTGCAATAAATTAAAGGCCAATTGCTCTGCCCCCAATAAATAGGCGTAGGTTTGCTGCCCTTGAAAACCGTTGGCCATGCGCTGATAAAACAGCTGCCCTTCTTTTTCAATGCTGACCAGCAAAGCCGCACACAGAGCAAAAATCAGCAGGGCAACCACCAGTGCGGCACCGCTTTGGCGACTAGGACTGCGGGAAGGCATAAACGCGCTCCATGTCCCCAAGCCCATCAACCGTTAAGCGTATTTCTAAGGCTACTGGCAAATCTTGATTCGGTGTTCCCTCGACACCCCAATCTCTCAGCCACCGCGAGGTATCGAGAGGACCATCGCTCGGACGAGACGGCAAACTTGAAATCAAGTCTGGTGACAGAAATACCACATCAAATCGAGTCACCCCCTCCAATATCGGCACTGCGCCATCTCCGGGCACCGATGGGTTATCAGGGTCTAAGCGATAGCCGCGATCAAGCACGGTTGCGCGCATGCGATACAAGGTGTTCTCGTCTACGTAATAATAAACGCGCTCTAGGTGGCTGCGCGGTGTCGAGCCCATGCTCATCCAACCCGCGCGCGTTACACCCAACATGCCGCGATAACTGTCGCCGCCGATCATGGCGGGCTCCGTAAAGCCGAGCTCATCGCGAATTGAACGATTAACGCTTTGATTCACATCGCGGCTGATCATGCGCAAGGCTTTGCTCAACTCGGTTGTTCTGTTCATAGCCTGACGAGTTTGATCGAGGCTATCCAGTACCGCCGATAAACCACTGTAGGCGATGGTTGCCACTACCACCGTTAATGCCATGGCAATCAACACCTCGATAAGTGTGAAGCCTTGCTGTTCGCGAGAGCACCTCATCATGCCCCCTCTTCACGCAGAAAAAACACCTGGGTCAGCAGCGGCAAGTCGTCGCCTTCCGCCGCAAAGACTTTAAGCTCGTAGCGGAAAAAAAAGTCCACTGCGGTTTTTTCTTTCGTTAATAACCAGTACCACTGTCGATCCGCTAGGGTGTAGTCGCCGCTTTGCTGACCATCCAGCTTAAACCCGCGCGTTTGCGTGAGCAGCTGGACTTCAGTCCACTTGTTTTCGAGGACTTGCGAGGCCAACCATTTGTCGCGCAGGTAGCCGGTGTTGTCCACTTGCTGCATGTAAACGAATAGCAGCGCTGGCAAGGCTACGGCAACTACGGCGAGGGCAACCATGACCTCGACCAAAGTAAAGCCACGCTGCGGCGCTGAGGATCTCATGGCTGCTCCAAGGTGGCTTTGGCACCACCAAAGATTGTCCAGTCAACGCGCCAAAATCGAGCCCCCTCGTTGCTGTCTTCGATGATTAAGCGACCCGCGCTCATTTCGCCACTGGGTAGCAAACGTAACACAGGCTGCCATTGTTCGGTCTCAACGGGCCGTGCGGTCACATCGACCACGGTGCCCTCTATTTCCAACTCAAGGTCAAGTTCGGGATCAAAACGCAGAACAACGCTTAACACCGTATCCGTTACGCTGACCCAGCGGTTGTCATCAATACGTTTGTAGGTAAAGGCGATCCCTCCAGCGTCAGAGGTTTCGCGCTCTGCAAACAAACCATACACCGTGTTCGCGTACTCGGCTTCTTCTAAGGCGTAATTCAGGGTTCGAGCGAATTGCTGAGCGGCGTCCTCCGCTAGACGGTCACGTGTCGGCGAGCTCACGTTCAGCATGACCACCGAGGCGACCATCACTATCACGAAGACTGCGACCAGTATTTCGATTAATGAAAAACCTCGATGACGCTGAGCTTGCATTAGGCGTTCGGCTTGGTCCAATTACCAATGTCGGCGTTTTGCTCTTCACCGCCCGAGAGACCGTCTGCGCCCAACGAATAGAGATCGACTTCGCCATTTTCCCCTGGCTGCAAATACAAATACGGGCGCCCCCAGGGATCGAGCGGCAATTCGGGCAAATAACCACCCTTTTTAAAATTACGCGGCTCTGGATCGATCGAACTAGGCGCCACCAAAGCTTCTAAACCTTGCTCGGTCGAGGGATACACGTAATTATCAAGGCGATAAATTTTAAGCGCGGTTTCAATCGCTTTAAAATCGGCGTACACCTTTTGCACCCGCGCTTCATCGGCACGATTTAAGACAGTGGGCGCAACGACGCTAATCAGCAAACCCATAATAACCAGTACGACTAAGATCTCGATTAAAGAAAAACCTTGTTGTTTCATTCGCTACCTCACCATCGAATTCAAATCAAAAATTGGCAGTAAAATCGCCAACACAATTGTTAATACCATCCCGCCCATGAACACCACCATCAGTGGTTCAAACAAGGCACTCACCGTGCCCATAGTCATCTCAAGCTCGCGCTCTTGGTTGGTGGCTGAGCGCTCGAGCATTTGTTCTAACTCTCCGCTGGCCTCTCCACTGGCAACCATATGCACCATCATAGGAGGGAAGCGACCGCTCATCGCCAACGCTCTGTGTAAACTTCCTCCCTCTTCCACTGCTTGGGCAACCGCACTGGCGTCCTCGCGAAGGACTAAGTTGCTGAGTACCTGGCCGGCAATCCGCAAGCCCTCCAATAGGGGAACACCACTGACCATTAGGATACTCAAAGTTGAGGCAAAGCGCGCCGTATCCATGGCGATGACCACACGAGACACAAAGGGAATCGTCAGTAAGGCTCGATGCCAGCGACGCTTATTGGCAGGCTGGTTAAGCCAATACCGCCAGCCAAAGACCAGAAGGACAATAGCCACTAATAGCCATAAACCTTGATGCTGCAAAAACTCACTGACGGTAATCAGACCCACGGTTAAAGGCGGAAGGTCAGTTTGTGTGTGTGCAAATATCCCAACCAGTTCGGGTACCACATACACCATAAGAGCCACCACCACTGAAACGGCCACCCCCAAAAGGATGAAGGGGTAAATCAAGGCCATCATTAACTTCTGTTGGGTGTATTGGCGCTGCTCGGTGTAATCGGCTAACTGCATCAGCACCTGCGCCAAAAACCCGGCGTGCTCGCCGGCGGTCACCATAGCGCGATACATTTCATCAAATACCTTAGGGTACTCACCCAAGGCGTAAGCGAGGGTATAACCCTCGGCAACTCGCGCGCGCACTTGCAACAACAAGGCTTTGAGCTTGGGCTTACGCGACTGCTCGGCTGCGGCTCGCAAACTCTCGTCAATGGGCATATTCGATTGAATTAACGTCGCCAGTTGTCGCGTCATTAGGGCCAAATCACCGGTCGACACTTTCGTCGCGGTAAACAAGGACATCAGGGATTTGCGATCGTTCAGCGCGTCTTTACCCGCATCATCAATCGCGACCGGGCGCAAAGAACGTTCACGTAATAAAGAGCGCACATGACGATCAGAGTCGCCCTCTAACAAACCCTTTACGAGCTTGCCGTCGGCATCTAAGGCTTTGTAACGAAAGGCTGGCACCGGTTACCCCATGGTGCTGGTAACGCGCAGCACCTCTTCCAGCGACGTGGTGCCACTTAATACGCGAGCCCGACCATCGTCTAAAATAGCGGGCGATTTAGCGCGAATAGCGTCCGTCATGGCTTGCTCACTCGCGCCATCGTGAATCAAGGTTTGCAGTGTGCGATCGACATCAATCCATTCATAAATGGCCGTTCGTCCTTTATACCCCGAGCCATTGCATGCGCTGCAACCCTTAGGGTGATACAAGTGGGTTACTGCCGTATCGTCGGGCAAGCCCAGCAGTTTACGCTCGGCATCGCTCAAGGCACGCGATTCTTTGCACTGTTGGCACAGCAAGCGGATCAAACGTTGCGCCATCACCGCCACCAAACTCGATGACAGTAAAAACGCTTCAATCCCCATGTCGCGCAAGCGTGTTATAGCACCAATGGCCGTATTCGTATGCAAGGTCGATAGCACTAAGTGCCCCGTCAACGAGGCTTGTACAGCGATTTCAGCGGTTTCTAAATCTCGGATCTCGCCGACCATGACCACGTCGGGGTCTTGTCGCAAAATGGCACGCAGCCCTCGAGCAAAGGTCATGTCCACTTTAGAATTCACTTGCGTCTGACCAATACCAGGCAGCATATATTCCACCGGATCTTCAATGGTCATGATATTGCGCGAAGTCTGATTTATGTGGGTCAACCCTGCATACAAGGTGGTGGTTTTTCCCGAGCCGGTGGGACCGGTCACCAAAATAATACCGTAGGGGCGTTTTAAGGCTTCGGTGTAACCCGACAAAACTTGTTGAGGCATCGATAGTTGTTGCAACTGCAGCTGCCCCGCTTCTTTATCCAATAAGCGCAAGACAACGCGTTCACCGTGCGCCGAAGGAATGGTCGACATACGAATATCAATCGCGTGGCCCGCAATTCGCACCGAGATGCGGCCGTCTTGAGGGATGCGTTTTTCGGCGATATCCAATTTCGCCATCACCTTCAAACGGCTGACCAACAAAGGCGCGAGCAAACGTTTAGGCGACAGCACCTCGGCCAAAATACCGTCAACGCGGAAACGCACGCTCAAACGATCTTCAAAAGTCTCGATGTGAATATCAGAAGCTTTGTCGCGCACCGCTTGTGACAAAATGGCATTGATCAAACGAATAATGGGCGCATCGTCTTCAGCGTCCATTAAATCACCCATTTCGGGAATCGCTTCAGCTAAGCGCGACAAATCCACGTCTGCACCCAGATCTTCGGCCATTTGCACAGCTTCTTGATTGTCGCGCTGGTAGGCTTGCGTTAAGGCACGCTGAAAAGTCTCACTGTCGACTTTAACAAGGTTAAATGCCTGACCGAGAATACGCTGCACCTCGGCGAGTGTCTCGAGCTTCGGGTTGCCGACACTCAACAACTCGTAGCCATTGTCGCCAAAACGCAACACAACACCGGCCTGCTTTGCATAGGAAAAAGCCAAACGCAAAGGCGCAGGCGCGCCACCTACACTGGGTTGATTAGCCGCAGCAACCGCTTCGCTCATTGCTGCTCTCGCATCGCGTCCAGCGCTTTAATGTCACTTTGCCACTCAGGCAACACGGGCATCCGCTCAGAATTCAGTAAATTGCTGCCTTTCGCTCGGCGTTGCAACTGTTGCTCGCGAATGAATTTATACTTTCCTGCCGTGGCATTATCTAAGGCTTGATCATCGCGAATAATGGTCGGGCGGATAAAAATCAGTAAGTTGGTCTTAGTCACCTCGACCGCATCGTTGCGGAATAAGCGACCCAACAGCGGAATACTACCCAGCACCGGTACGCGCTGCGACCCATCTTGCACGTTGTCTTTAATCAAGCCGCCAAGCACAACCGTTCTGCCATCACCGGCAAGCACTTTGGTTTGAATCTTACGCTCATTGGTGATCAAATCCGATGCAATCGAGGACAAACCCGTCAAGCTAGAGACCTCTTGTTCGATATCTAAGACCACAGAGTCACCATCGTTAATGTGTGGCGTTACCGTTAAGGTAATACCGACATTCTCACGCTCAATGGTTTGAAAAGGATTTTGAACACCCGAGCCACCGCTTCCCGTGTTGGTGTAGGCTCCGGTCACAAAAGGAACGTTCTGACCCACCGTAATGTAGGCTTCCTGATTGTCTAAGGTCAGCAAGGTTGGCGTGGACAAAATATTAGCATTGGACTGCTTTTTCAGCGCATTGAGAATAACCGTCATCGAGAGATCGTTATCCACTGCGCCCCAGCCCAAAGTCAAACCAGGCGAGCCCGCCAACGCGGCTGCCAGCTGCCCCAAATCAAAGTCGCCCACAGGGTTGGCCGCGTCGGCATTGCCGCCCAGAACTGCCGAGGAAATCGCACCGGCCGTGCTGACATCGGACGACACGCTACTGCCGTAAACACCTGAATCATTGGCAAACAACCACTGCAGCCCCAAATCCTGTCCGTCGATGACTTCCATCTCCACAATGATCGCTTCGACAAGTACCTGCGCACGACGAATGTCCAGTTGATAAATGACTGATTCAAGCGCTGCCATTTCGTCAGTATCAGCCGTAATGATCAGGGAGTTCGTACCCTCATCGGCCTCAATGGTAGCGTCATGCCCGCCACTGGACTTACTTTTCGAGGAATCCAAGCGTCCAATATTTTGCATCACTTTCGTCAAGACTTGCGCCACATCAGCGGCTTTGGCGTATTTCAAATACACCACTTTGACGTTACCCGCGCGCTGTAAGGGGGTATCTAGGTGCTCGACTAAGGCGCGCATACGCGCTCTTTGTAACTCATCGCCCGTCACCAACACGCTATTCGTGCGCGTATCGGCCACCAACAACACCGTTTCCTCGCCACCGGCCTGCGCGGCCTCGGATTTGTTCAGCTGCTCGAGCATTTTGACGACATCTTCGGCGACCGCATATTCCAAGGGCAAAATATCGGTTTCCTGAATCGCCGATTGGTCCATCTGCGAGATTAAGGCATTAATACGCGCGATGTTTGACGCCAAATCGGAAATTACGATTGCGTTACTGGGCGTGTAAGCGGCCATGTGGGCTTGCTGCGGCACCAAGGGTCGCAACACGGGGATTAACTTCGCCGCGCTGATGTTTTCAAGTCGAATCACCTGGGTAACATATTCACCCGCCGGTGTGGTGTCGTTATCCGCTGGATCCGTTACCGCTACAGGGCTAGACCGAGCGTCTTTGTTTTGGACAATGCGAATCACATCGCCCGAGCGCACAGCGGTGTAGCCATGCACATCCAAAATCGATAAAAACAGGCTATACAGCTCCGTCGTCTTGATTGGCTTGCTCGACACCACCTTGACCTTACCCTTCACCTGTGGGTCAACAATGATGGTGGTGTCAGTGACTTCTGCGACAAACTTGATCAGCTCTTGGATATCGGTATCTTTTAAATTCACCGTGTATTCCTGAGCCTTGAGCGCAGGAACGACAAGCAGCAGGCTCAGGCTGGCGCCAAGCGCCAGTGCCTTAAAGGGCTGACAGACACTCATCAATCGAAAACTGCGGTTTACCATGCTTTTCACCTATCAATCAGGGGCGATCGCCGCCCACTTGTACGGTAAGGTTCATTTGCGAGCCCCCCCGTTGAATAACAAAATTGGCCTCGGTTGCGCTTTTTAACATCTGGTAAAGCACCAAAGCATTACTGGGATCCGACAAACTCAAACCATTGACCTCGGTCACCACATCACCTGGGCGAAACCCAAGCGCTTGAAACTCTTCGCCTTTTGGACCGGGCGACACACGATAACCAGCCAACTGACCGTCGGCGTCGCGCACCGCGGCAACCGACACGAGTTCGGACAAAGATTCAGGGTTGTCGTAGTAGCGATCGCGTTTTCTCGCGTCCAAGCGCGCTTGCCGTTCGGCGCGAGCCGCATCAGCTTCATCGACATCACTCGCTACAGAGGTCGGCGCAGCACTGGGCGCTTGAGCCGGTTGACGGGGGGCGGGGTTCGCAGTCGACATCAAACGCTTAGCAAGGGCGCTTTCGTCGTAAAGTTTCAACAGTTCGTAGGTGCCGTTATTGTCCAACACCACGCGATCGGGCAACACCTTAGCCAATGACACGCGACCACTAACAGGCAGCGCATCGCCGACTCGATAAATGGCCTGATCTTGTCGGTATTGAATGATCGCCTGACCCAAGCCGTCACTACGAGCCGCCAAGACCCCCACCAAAACCAGATCAAGGCGTGTTTCCTTGGCGCCATCCTCGATACCAATCGCCGGAGTGGCGACGACCGTTGCGACCGCACTGCCATTGGCTTCCCCGAATAGATGCCAGGCTTTCAGAGAGTCGATATCGACCGTCACTGACGACGTGGCGACCTCATCGACGACGACCGTGGGCGCGGGCACCTCGATGTTGGTTTTCACAAACAGCCAGGGGACCTTCGCTAGGTTTAGCGCCACCCATATCAAGGTAAGCGCGATCAACACCATGCGCAAGCGCGCCAACACCAGGTCCTGAGACAACCATGTCGCTAGGGTATTCAAGGCTTTTGGGTACTGCGCGCTCGTCATTATCGTGTTTCTTGCCGCCTGTGTTGCTCGATTGTAACGCTAAACGCCCCACTGTATCGAACAAATACGACAAAATGACGACAGTCTTGCGGTTAAGCGTCCTGCACCTGACTTGCTGAAGTCTATCGCCTCTAAGACAAGGTTGCCAGATCCGAGTGCTTCGAGATCACACGGTACATTTCAGGGATCTGATCAACCGAGTTCGCCGAACAATTTAAGTCGCGCAACAAACCGTCTTTTAACCGATAAATCCAACCGTGCACATCCAGTTCTTGCCCCCGAGCCCACGCATTCTGAACGATGGTGGTGCGGCACACATTCGCCACTTGACTCATCACGTTCAGCTCACACAACAGATCGACTTTTTCGTCGTCATTGTCAAGCGCATCAAACTTTTCTTGATGCGCGAACTGCACGTCCTTGATGTTGCGGAGCCAGTTGTCGATCAATCCGTTGTCGGCATCTTCATAAGCGGCCCGAACCCCACCACAATTGTAGTGTCCTACGACTAAAACATGCTTAACCTTAAGCACATCTACGGCGTACTGCAGCACCGTTAAACAATTAAAATCGGTGTGGACTACCACATTGGCCACGTTGCGGTGAACGAAGACCTCGCCCGGCAGAAGCCCGACAATTTGGTTGGCTGGCACGCGCGAATCGGAACAGCCAATCCACAAATACTCAGGACTTTGCTGAGCTGCTAGCTTTGCAAAAAATTCGGGATCCGCTTCGTGTACTTCTCGGGCCCATTCTCTGTTGTTCCGAAACAACTCGGTGATACTGGTTCGACTCATAGGCTTCCCCAAAAAATGACTCGCGTATTCTAGAGCCTAGCGTAGTTGAGGCCAAGTAAATCCCGTCTAAGACGACAAACTAATCTTGCAAAGACCACCAAAAAGCCCTATTGTTCGCCCGACTTAGGGGTGGCTACGGCCTGAGATACTTCGGTAAACCCTTAGAACCTGATCCGGTTAGAACCGGCGTAGGGAAAGTGTAGACAAGCCTGAGCTTCTCACCTCCTTCTCCCGGTTCTCTCTTTGACCAACACGGGAGAGACCCAATGCAACACCGCAGCACCCTGATAGTGATCGCAACCTCGTGGGCAATCGCTAGCCCCCTAAAAGCGGACAGCCCGCTGGAAGAAATTATCGTAACCGCCGAGCATCGCGATTATTCGATTTCACAAACCGCCACCAGTGTCAGTGTGGTTACTGGCGCACAACTTGCCGCGCAAAGCGCCGTGCACATCGAGGACGTCATGCGCAGCATACCCAACTTAAACGCGGCCAGTGGCGCCTCTCGCAACCGCCACTTCCAAATTCGCGGTATTGGTGAGCGCAGTCAATATCAGGAACCCATCAACCCCTCGGTGGCTTTATTAGTGGATGGCATGGATTTCAGCGGACTCGGTCTAAGTGCCAACACCCTAGATATTGAGCAAGTTGAGGTTTTACGAGGACCTCAAGGCACTTTACACGGCGCCAACGCGATTGCCGGCTTGATGTCAATCCAGTCGGCTGAGCCCAGTCACGACAGCGCGCACCGCATTGAAATTGGCCTGGGCAATTATCGTAGCCAGAGCTGGAAACTGATCAGCACCGGACCCTTGCAGCCCCAGGTAAATTACCGGCTTGCTTTGGGCGGCAACACCAGCGACGGCTGGATAAAAAATGCAACCTTGGGTCGCTCCGACACCAACAACATCGATGAACAACAAGCTCGCCTGAGATTGCAATGGCAAGCGGACTATCACCAAACCGATTTGGGTTTACTGTATCTCAAGGCAGACAATGGTTTTGACGCTTTCTCATTGGATAATACGCGCACGACCTTATCGGACGAACCGGGTAAAGATCGCCAGAGAACTCGTGCCCTGTGGCTGCGTCACCAGCACGAATTTGGCCATTATCAGCTCAACGCTCAAGTCAGTCACAGCCGCAGTGATACCGAATACAGCTACGATGAAGACTGGTCTTATGTAGGCATCGCGCCGGGCTGGGAGTACTCGTCGTTTGACCGATACCAACGGGAGTACCGAGGACAAGAAATCGACATCAAACTGTCGCGCACCAACGCAAACGGCGCTTGGTTACTGGGTGTGTACAGTCGCAATAATAATGAAGCGCTGGACCGCAACTACACCTACCTACCCGCGCCTTTTGCCAGCCATTACGATACCGAGTACCGAGCGCTGTATGGACAAATCGACTACGACGTCAACGATACCGTGCAAGCGCAACTTGGGCTACGTTACGAGAACCGCGAAGCACGCTACCGCGACTCCGAGGCCTTAAACAACCAATCGGACGACGATTTTGTCGGCGGCAAATTAGCGATCTTGTGGCAAGTCAACGATAACCATAGGGCCTATTTCTCGGTGAGCAAAGGCTATCGCGCTGGCGGCGTGAACACCAATGTACTGGCCTCGATACCTACCGCGGAAACACCGGAGCAAAGCGCACTTCTTCAGAATCAGCAGGTGTTCGACGCAGAAACACTCTGGAACTGGGAGCTTGGATCGCGCAGCATCTGGTCCGATCTTGGCTTAAGCTGGTTCAACACACTGTTTTGGATGGAACGTGATGATCAGCAGGTAAAAGGATCCTTAGTAGTACCCCGACAAGATGGCAGCACCAACTTTATTGACTACGTGAACAATGCGGCCAGCGGTTCCAATAACGGGTTAGAGTCCGAGCTGGTATGGCGGGCCAGTGAATCGCTGACTGTCAATGCCGCGGTGGGCCTTTTGTGGGCAGAGTTCGACACCTACGTTAACGCCGATGGGCAAGTCCTATCGGGCCGGGATCAAGCCCAAGCACCCCGCTATCAATACAGCCTTGGATTTGATTATCAACTGAGACCAAAGTGGACCCTAGGGGCCAGCATCGAGGGACGCGATGCGTATTATTTTTCCGATCGTCACGAAGCCAAAGCCCGCGCTATTCAGTTGTTGAATACCCATGTCCGCTATCAGGGCGACCAGTGGTTCGTGCAGGCTTGGGTCAAAAACTTGGGCGATGCCACGGTAACGGTCCGGGGCTTTGGCAGTTTCGGCAACGACCCTCGCAAATTTTATGAAACCGAACCCTATTATCAATACGGCGCACCACGAACCTTCGGTGTCACTGCCGGCCTGGACTTGTGAGGGATACTGCATGCAACTGACCGCTGAACTGAGCCTGTACCCCTTACATCAAAACTACATCGAAATTGTGTTGAGCTTTATTGCTGAGCTTGAGCAACACCCGTCACTGACCGTGCGCCGCAACGCGATGAGCACCCAAATCAGCGGCGAGGCGACACTCGTGCTACACGTCATACACAACGCGCTCAACACCAGTTTCGAACGCTTTGGCAAACAAGTCTTGACCGCTAAATTTATTCCGGGTGACTTCAGCTTGGACCAAAGCGAATGAGCAGTGCCAACCTTATTGAATGGCTCGCCGTTGGGTTCGGCTTGGCCTACTTGCTACTTGCCATGCGCGAACACATAGCCTGCTGGGCCATGGCCTTTATCAGCACCAGTTTATTCCTATGGCTGTTTTGGGACGCCAAGCTCATGATGGAGAGCGCACTGCAGGTGTATTATCTGATTATGGCGGTGTACGGCTATTGGCAATGGCGCTCTGGCGCTGCCGGCCAAGAACGTCACATTCAGAGACTCACACCCCGACAACACAGCCTAGTCATCATCGGCATTGCGGCACTGACCCTCGGCAGCGGCTACTGGCTCTCTCACAGTACCGAGGCCGCGCAACCCTATTTAGACTCATTCACCACATGGGGTGCAGTGATCACTACCTACCTAGTGGCGATAAAAATACTCGAAAACTGGTTGTATTGGATCGTGATCGACTTGGCGTCAATGCAGCTCTACGCCAACAGTGAACTTTGGGTGACCGTGGGATTATTCGGCTTGTACGTTCTTTTGGCTGTGCTAGGTTATCGGACATGGCGACAACATTATCTAGCACAGAACACCAAATCATAGCCGAGTTACTCGGTACAGACCTCGGTGTCGACGTTTTTGAGCGCATGCAAGGCTCGGGACACAATCTCCTGGGCTTTTCCAATCTCGGGGTTGATTGGGTCGCCCGCTGGCCCAAAATCCAGCGCCCTGAACCCCAGTGGTGGCAAGAACTCAGTGTACAGCAGATCGCCGCACAATATGGTATTGCACCACACGCCGTAGCATGCTCGCCGCAAACGCAAAGCCTGTTGTTGCCCAGAGCGCAGGTGTCGAACAGCGGACTTGATCAAGCCGCACAACTGATCAAACGCTGCCATCAACTCCCCAAGCTGAGTCAGCCATTAGACATCCAGCACGCTTTCCATTACTGGTGGAATCTGTGCCCGCCTGAACATCAACCCTGGCAACAAGCGTCCCAACGCACCAAGATGCGAAGGGCTGCACAGCATTTTGCCACGTGTAAAACTCCCCTTGTTCAAAGCCACGGGGACCCCGTGGCCGCCAACATGTTGCAACTTCAGGGGCAGCCAATATTGATTGACTGGGAGTATCATTGCCTAGCCCCGCTATGGTGGGATTTGGCCATTTACGCCGAGTCCCAACGCTTGGACGACCGATCTCAGCACCAATTACTACAACACTATGAGCCAAGTCTAATCTCCGACTTTGCCGGTCATCAGCTGAAAGTCTTTATGGGGATCTACGCCGATCTCGCAATCCTATGGCACTGCGCTACAATGCGGTCTTCCAATTACTATCAGACCCGACAAGCGCACCATGTCTAATCCAAAGTGGCACATCCTGGGCTTCGGCGTCATCGGCCAGCTGTTGCACGCGGCGCTCAGCCGCTCGGGACAGACCTGCGTGATTATCCCCAAAGGTGACGAGCGGCTTCCAGCCAATCACCGTGTTCAATACCAAGGGCGGCCTGAAACCTTCACAATTCAAGCGCCATACGCTGGCAAGACGAACATTGAGCGACTGGTGGTATGCACCAAAAGTTACGCCGTGATCGAGGCGGTAGAATCGATACAAAGCGCTTTGACAGAACAGACTCAGTTAATTGTCATGGTGAACGGCTTAATCGATGCAGCGGAACTTTCAAAACGTACGCCCGCTTCTGTGTATTGGGCCCTGACCACAGAAGGCGGCTATCGCACGGCGCCTTACACCACTGTACACGGTGGCAGTGGCCTTACCCGCTTAGGCTCAGGCCCGGAACCGGAGTGGTTCGCGGATTGGCAGAAAGCCCTACCCAACAGTTATTGGCACCACGATATTCGAGCCTTTCAGTGGGAAAAACTGTGCGTCAATGCGGTGATCAACCCTCTGACGGCGCTACATCAATGTTGTAACGGCGAACTGGCCAACGGTGCACAAGCCAAGGCGACGCAAAGCGCGATTGAGGAAGCCACCTCGATTCTCGAAGCGCTGGGCTTTCATACCCAAGCCAAAGGGTTTAACGACACTTGCTGGGAGGTGATTCGCAAAACCGCCGCGAACCGCTCGTCCATGCTGCAAGATGTCAACCAACATCGACGCACAGAAATCGACAGTATTGTGCCTCCGCTACTGGACGCTGCCGCCAAGCATGGCTTGGCGACTCCACAGTTAGAATCGACATACCGCGCGTTTTGCGGGCGGTTCCCGGGGTTAAACTAGCCCCCTCAAATCGACGCCTAGCCCTCTTCCGACTGGCTGTGATGAAAGGCAATCGCACGATTGATAACGGCATCCCAACGATTGAGCGAGGCGCGCACGGGTACCTGCTCGTGCCAAGAATCACGCCCACCCTGCACCGGCTTTAGTCGGAAAAAACAGAATAATTCGCCGCATTCAACCAGAGCCATCAAACGCGGCCTTACCGGGTTCAGCGTCACGCCCTTGGCAGACCACACTAACGAAAACCGTTTTCCATGACTGCGTCTTGGTGCGCTAGCTTTATACCAGCGTTCTTCCAAATACACTCGCGACTCCTCTGAGATCGTGTGCCGCGCCTCGTCATCCAGCCACACCCACAGTAGATTCCGACTCATATCACCCGCAATGTGAGTGCCGGGCAACATCAAAACCGCAAGCAAAGTCGCCATTAGGGCCATGGTCATCAAGGCTTTGAGCTCTAGGCCTGCCCACCCGTTCGTCGCAAGCCGCTCCGACTCTGGGTACTGCGGCACGACACAACCGATTGGCGTGGCCACGGCGACGGGAGCCAAATCATTCACGACATCCGCCAAGGTGGTGCGTAGCTGAACACGCTCATCTGCGGCCAGATAGACCAAAGATTTGAGCTCGCTTAGGGCCCTGGGGCGCCGATCCTCAGAACTCTGCCACCACTTTGCCAGAATTGAGAACCACCGCTCATGGTGATCAATGGGTAAGTATTGCCACGCGCCCGGTTCAGGCAATACCGGATCTAACACATTTGCCTGTATCAACTGACCCGCTTCTATTAAGGCCGACTTACCTGTAAACAATTCGATAAACAAGCTGGCTAAGGCAAACTGATCACTGACGATGGTCGCACCTTGGGCGCGCAAGTGTTCCGGCGTGATGGCGTTCAACGCCACCATTTTGGTCGAGCTCTCGCGACTCGACTCCGCCAATACTAGCTGTTCAACGTCCATCAGGAGCACCCTGCCCGAGCGCGTTACTCGAACATTTTCGACTCTTAAATCACCGTGCACCAAACCGGCTTCATGCAAGCCTGCCAAGCCCTCAATGATTTGATCCGCAATAAACAAGCGAACCCGACTATCACAACGCGCATCATTCAGGGCCGTTTGAAGCGAAACACCATCTTGATATCGACTGACAAATACTTGCGCGTCACCGGCATTAATTACCCGCTGAACATTCAGCAGATGATGATTTAAGGTCGCCGCTTTTTGCAGGCGTGCCAGAGTCGGCTGATGAATGGGGGCTTCGCGCCACACCCATTTAAGAACCAAGCGCTCGGTGTCGGTTTCCGCCAGAACACTGGTACCCTCACCGCCCTCATGCAGCACCCGAACCAAGCGATATGGCCCCCAGTTCAAACCCCAAACTCCGGATAGAGATGCAACAGAGCCGCCACCGACACGCGCAAGGCCTTCGCCGCCAAAGACAGATCCTGGTTATTTTCGTCGAGAGCGGCGATCACTTGCGCACGAGTATAATCTTTGGCTCTAGGCAGACCCAACTTATCGCGCCGTCGGTAAATACTTTGCCGAGACATTCCAAGATGTTCGGCTAGCTTGCTCACCTGATAGTCGCAAGCCTCTAAAGCAGCTAAAAACGCCTGGTCAGAAATTGGCTCTGCTGTCGCTTGCACGCCAGAGTCTTCTTGCACCCGCTTCAGGCCCAAAACCGGCGCACGCGGATAGCCCTCAGCCACCGCAACCTGACCCAACACCGCAAACAACTCACGCACATTGCCGGGCCAATCGTACGCCATCAGAGCAACGAACACCTGACACCAAGAGGCCACTGCCGTATCGTCTTGATCGGTCGACCACGGGCCTAGACCTGTTTGCTGACAATAATGGTGCGCCAGCAAACCCAAATCATCCAAACGTTCATTCAGCGCCGGCACCTCGATCTGCTGTTGCGATAATCGGTGATACAGGGCCTGACGCATGGACGCATCCTGACCGTTTGTCTGAAGCTCAGTCGCCGCCACGACTCGCACGTCAACGGTCTGAGTCGAGCCCCCTAGGACCTGGATTTCACGGGTTTGCAAAGCACGGAGCAATTGCGACTGCAGCTGTGGAGCAGCATCACCAATTTCGTCCATGAACAGAGTACCGCCCGAAGCTTGACGAAAATAACCCGGCTTACTGCTGTTAGCACCCGTGTAGGCGCCTTTTTCTGCGCCAAACAATTCCGCTGCCGCAAGCTCTGAGGGTAAGGCCGCCATATTAACCGCAACCATAGGCCCAGATCGCCGCTGGCTAAACCGATGCAGCTCGGTGGCCACACCCTCTTTACCGGCGCCAGTGGGTCCCGTAATCAGCACATCATCGTCGGTCGCAGCAACTCGGCGAATCGTCTGGCGCATTGCAACAATTTTGGGGTTACTGCCCACAATACTGTCCATGGCTGCCAGGTCGCCGGTACTGGGTGATTCGAGCCTTAAGCTTAGAACCAAGCGGTTCGAGCAATTCAAGGTGTACCAGTGGTCCTCGGTCAGCTCAAATCGATTTTCCGCACCCAAGGACCGGTTCCGAGATTCGATACTACTCGCACCTGGGCGCCGCGTCATCACAAAGCCCTCGGCCGAATACATGCACCGGCCGAGCTCCCGTGACACATAGGGGTCCAACAATGGGTAGCACGGATTACCTGCCCGATCAGTAAACTCAAGCTCACGTCCTAGAACCAAGTCTTGATTCGGCACTAAGACACATCGTGCGCCCAGCACAGCGGCGTCGGAGTGATAAACCACGCAGAAGGTTGGCAAAGGCGACGAAACGTAATCCGAGTGTGGTGCCGCAACTCGAGGTCGCGTTTTCAAATCCAGAAGGTTGCGCGGGTAATTCGCCATCACCTGTCTAGAATGTCGGAGGGAAATGCCACCTCATAACAGCAACACCCAGAGTGAGAAAGCGATCAACCATACCACAGCGCTGCGCCGGAACAAGTCCACTAACAGCGAAAAGGAACTTAGCAACTTGCTTTTATCCCCAAAGGAATCCAAATCCTCCAGGCTCGGCGCCGCGGCCAAAGCTGCGCGAGACAATACGGCATGCACACTTAACGAAGTATCCGTCCAAAGGCCACCGACCACGCGGGCACCGGCAGCGAAGTCGCCCACCAATAAAAACGTGGTAGCCAACACACGACTGGGCAACCACAATACCGCAGCTAACACGGGATCCGGGCGCGAGCTTTCACTGCGGTGATGGTAAAATACCGCCAACAAATGCAGCACAATGCCCACAGGCCCCAGCAAAATAAAATAAAACCCGCCTGAAAACACCGTGATCAATGCCAGCAACAAAGCCTTTTCAAGAAAGGTTAGCGAGCGCGCCAATGACTCAGAATCCCCGCTAGGCAGCCATGCCTCGAGGGCTTGCTCCAGCCGCAAATCAGCCGTGTTGCCGTCACCGCGCAACCAGTCGATCTGCAGATCATCGATCAAGCGCCTTGCCAAATCAAAGCGAACCCCAGCACACACAGCCGCTGCGACAATCGCCGCCCCAACCAAGCCCCAAAACCACGTATGAAGCCACGCGTACAATAAGGTAAATAACAGAAGAGGTACTGCAAGGCCCGCTAACAAACGCGCCGGCCCGGCAAAACCCAGTCCTAAAGCGAACTCAACGGCATCGTCCACACGGTCAGCAAACCAGCGCCCCACAGGGTTTCTCTGCGCCGTGAACAGTAAATAAGCGGCAGCGGCCAGGCTAGCCAAATAAAGCATAATCTTCCCCTACTCGGAGCGCTTTAACACGTCGCTTATGCGCCCCCAATCAAACGCAACACCCGGATCGGTCTTGCGCTCTGGCGCGATATCGCAATGCCCCACGACCGCGTCATCGGCTAGGTCATAGTGGCGTCTGAGTACCGCTAACACCTGGCGCAAGGTGCTGTACTGAGCATCAGTGTATGCCAAGTCGTCGGTCCCTTCCAGTTCAATACCAATACTAAAATCGTTACAGTTCTCTCGCCCTTGGTACATCGATACACCGGCGTGCCAGGCGCGATCATCAAAACTCACAAATTGGGTGACAAGGCCGCAGCGATCAATCAGCAAATGTGCGGAGACCGCGAGACCGACTAAGTCACTAAAGCTTTCGTGGATCGAGCAATCCAGCGTGTTGCAAAACAGCGACTCAATGCAACCTGTGCCAAACTCCCCCGCCGGCAGCGAAATGTTGTGGATCACCACCAGTTCTGGGCGCACGCCCTGTGGTCGCTGATTAAAATTTGGCGAAGGTTTATGAACAATATCGCGTAACCAACCCTGGTCTAGGTACATACTCATGCCTAAGTACTGGTATCATTCGGTTTTACATTGAATAAGATACAACAGTATGCACCTTCCGCCGTTAGAAAGCATCCAAGCAGACGTTACCAAAGCCATTGCCGAAGACGTGGGCACCGGCGATTTAACCGCCCAGCTCATTCCTGAAGATCGCTGGGCGACCGCCACCTTAATCACCCGCGAGCACGGCGTACTCGCCGGCCAAGCATGGGTGAACTTGGTTTTTGAGCAAATCGACGCGCGCTGTACCATAGACTGGCAGGTACAAGACGGCGACCAGCTCGAGCCCAACCAAGTGCTACTGTCAATTCACGGCCCTGCCCGCGCCTTGCTGACGGCCGAACGCACCGCCATGAACTTTTTGCAAACCCTTTC
>JALRFH010000171.1 GCA_023253715.1 Halieaceae bacterium | reverse complement strand
TCTCACGCAAATAGGTGCGGTTAGCATACAGCACGCACAAATGATCCATCGATAAAAATGCATGACAAAACTCCGACCTAAAAGCAAAGACTACTCACTGTTTTTTACAGGGATATGTCATATCCTCACACTGTGGATTGTAAATTGAACACTCTCGGGATGGGTAGTCCCCTCGGTTGCCGCTTCCGGTGTGGCCCACAGTTGCGATTGCCTCGATCGTTCACTGAGCCTTGCTTCACAGCGTCTTGATCCGCGTGACTGAGCTTAGCGCTTAAACACCTGAGCGAACTCCTCGCTGTAAAAGGCAAAGATCTCGCGGATGCGATCAAGCGTGATGTCATAGTCTGCAAGATTGTGTTTGTGCGGCGGGCGGTCATCGCGCTTGTTGGCCGCCATGTGCGCTTTAAATTGCTCGATATCATCGTCTCCAAAGGGCAACCCCAAGCGCTGGAATACAGACTTACAGGCCTCTAGGGGGCGCGACAATAGATCGTGATAGTGAATATCGATAAAGCGCTCAGGTGCACTGCGACGTGCTGCAATGGTGCCTTTGAGGTTGCGGGCCAAACGATCGTTCCAGTGATGAGCCTGGCGAACAACCACGTCGTCGATATTGCAGTCAGCTTTGGTCAGAGTGCCCACCATGCTGTACCAGCTAGGCATGACCTCGTCGATAGGCCGGTGCGGCATCACGATTAACGCATCGGGGAATAATTTAAGCAGCGTTGCCGTGCAGGTGAGGTGGTGTGGTGATTTTAAAATCCAACCCTGTTGTCGGCGTTCGGGTGTTTGCCACTGCAAAATTTTGATGTAGTCGATGAGCTCACTCAGGCTATCCGTTTGATCTTTAGAGAGCATCCACTCGTCGTAGGTAGGCACGTACATCGCAGAGGCTGGCACGTTACTGACAAAGCTGTGTTCCAACATCATGACTTCTTCGTCATGCGCTCGAGCGTCCATGGGATGAATAGCTTCAAAGTTTTGCATAGCGCCCAGAATCTGCTCCATTAATGCCTCACCCATAGCAATACGCTCGCTTGGGTCCCCCTCGGGCTCATGGTCTAATGGCATGGGGAACATCGTTTCCCACCAGTAGGTGGCAGTAAAGTTTGAGTGCGAGGCCAACAAGCGTTGAAACATGGTGCTGCCTGTTCGCGGCAGACCGATAATGATGACCGAGACCTTAATGCGTTCGTCTAAGATTTCTGGATGTTTGTTAAGCAGTGCTTGTTTGCGCAGCCGGTTGTTGAGCGAATTCAGCAGTCGCTCGGATTGCATCATAAGTCCTTGTTCGGACAGTTGAGCCTCTTCGCGCATCGAACGCGTCAGTGTCTCTAAGGCTTCCTCGTATTGGTTTGGTCCAAAGTCGGTCAAGCCGGCACGTGCACTGGCAATCGCTTTTAAATTTTCGACAGTGAGTTCGTCAATTTGGGTAATGGCAGACAGTGTCATTGAAAGGCCTCTTACAGTTCGTTTAGCTTGACGATGCGAGTGGTGGGCAGTGGGTGCTCTGTCGCGCCGACCCAACGTATCAGTGCTGTACCCTCGGGGTGTCCTGAGGTGTCCATCCAATTGGCGACGCCTGGGTTGTCTTTAGAGCACACAATTCGCAACATCCCGTCTTCATCGAGCTTGGCACTGTGTTTATTCAATGTGACGTCTCGGAAGCGATAGTCGAAACTCTCCATCCAGAAGTTGTCTAGCTGAAAGTTCCAGTAGTCGCACGCGGGCGGCTGTACTTCAATAATCCAAGCTTGATCCTCGGCGATCTTCCAGTAGGCGTGGGCGTAGTAAATATCTGCAGCGCCACCGGCTTTCTGGAACATCGATTGATCAATGTCTGGGAATTGGTTGGGGTACTGTTGAAATAAGCAGGCCCAGTCGAAAAAAGTCTTCGAGACGCCCTGTACAAATTGTCCCGCTCGGGACAATCCTTCGCAGAAGGTCTCGGCCGCGAGTGGCTCTGGACGCTCCGGGCCATCAATTCGCTCAATCTTGAACTCGCCCGGGCGCTCGGTCGATCGATCCATGTAGCTCTGGCGTATAATGATGACGCTGGCATCCGGCTCTAGGCGAAGCCAGTTCTTCGCGTGCGGCTTGCATGAGGCAATGATCTCGACTTCGCCGTTGGAACCCCATTCGATCTCGTTCATCATTAAACTGCCCGTAGCATGGGCGCTGCCATCGATGTGATAGCGCATGGCGTTGGCGACAATCGAGAAGTAGGGCATCGTGCCCAATTTGCCTGTGATGCGATAGTCGCAGTCGCCCTTGATCGAGGTATTCAAATAGTGGTTGTCAGGGTTGTCTGCGCCAATTTTGCCCGTTTCATGCGAGAGCTGATAAAAGAACGGAAAGTCTGGATCCACCGCCTCGACGTACTGTTCTAGCGCGAGTTTGGTTAAGCGCGACAAATAACGGTAGCCTTCAGTTTGCACTAAGGGGTCTTTCGGGACCTTGTCGTCTAACACCAGCTTTCCTGCCTCTGCCAACTGCTGACAAAAGGCTTCCCACGCTGCCGAAGGATTCGTGCTCATAGCGCCCCCTTAATCCATTTGGTCCATTGTTGTTTGCTTCGATTCTAGCCCGAACCCGCCACTGTGAGTGAAAACTCTGCTAGTCTGAATTGATTACTACAATAAGGAGACAGGTATGTCTAACCCTGCTATCGAAATCCCGAATGTTTTGTACCGTTATGGTTTGTGCATTGACGAGGCTAAGTTTGCAGAGGCTGCGGCCATGTTTCGACATGGGCACATTGCTTTGGGTGGCGATGTAAAAATCAGTGATCCTGAAAAGATCGAGGCACTGTGGCGCTCGATGGTGAAAACCTACGACTGTGGTACCTCGCGCACACGACACATTATCACCAATCCAATTATCGAAGTGGCAGACAGTGCACTCTCCGCGGTGGTGCACTCCTGCTGGACGGTCATTCAGCAAACCGCAGACTTCCCTTTACAGGTGGTCGCGTCGGGCCGTTACCGAGATGAGTTTCACGTTATAGAGGGTCAGTGGTGGTTCAAAGAAAAGGCGTATTTAGGGATTGATCTAGAAGGCGACATGAGTGCGCATTTACTGGGTTCGGTGTAATTGACGAGTCATTAGTCCTTTTAAGGGTTGAGCTTTCATGACAAAGGCCGCACAGTGCGGCATTGTTTTTTTAAGGAGTATCACAATGAGAGAAGCAGCAATTGTTTCAACGGCTCGAACAGGTTTAGCCAAATCGTTCCGAGGTGGATTCAACGATACCGAAGCACCCGCTATGGGCGGGCATGTGGTGCGAGCCGCCGTGGCGCGCGCGGGTATTGACCCAGCGGAAGTTGATGATTGCATTTTTGGCGCGGCTGCTCAGCAGGGCACGCAAAGCTACAACCTGGGGCGTTTGTGCGCATTAGCGGGTGGTTTGCCTGACACCGTGGCGGGTATGTCGATCGAACGCCAATGTTCGTCTGGCTTGATGTCGATTGCAACTGCCGCGAAAAGTATTATGTGCAACGAGTACGATATCGCGGTCGCCGGTGGGGTAGAGTCGATTTCATTGGTTCAAACCAAGCATAAAAATGGCTACCGCGCCGTGTCGCAAACCGTGGTCGATGTTGATCCAACAGCGTACATGCCTATGCTCGAAACCGCCGAGGTAGTGTCTGCTCGTTACAATATTTCGCGCGAGTCGCAAGATATTTATTCGTTGCAAAGCCAGCAGCGCACGGCGGCGGCACAGCAGGCCGGTTTGTTCGCGGACGAGATCGTTCCGATGGCGACGCGTATGGCCGTGTTCAATAAAGAGACCAAAGAAACGACTTACCAAGACGTTGTCGTCGATCGCGATGAATGTAACCGTCCGTCGACGACCTTAGAGTCATTGCAGTCGTTGGAGCCTGTTTGGAAAGACGGTAACTGGGTCAAAGAAGGGCGCTTTATTACTGCGGGTAATGCCTCGCAATTATCCGATGGCGCGTCGGCTTGTGTGGTTATGGACTCCGCCTTGGCGGCCAGCAAAGGTATCGAGCCTTTGGGCTTTTACCGCGGTTTAGCGGTGGCGGGGTGTAAATCCGACGAAATGGGTATTGGCCCCGTATTTGCCATTCCAAAATTGCTGAAGCGTCACGGTTTGTCGGTGAACGATATCGATTTGTGGGAGTTGAACGAGGCGTTTGCCTGTCAGGTGATTTACTGCCGCGATCAATTGGGTATTGATAACGACCGTTTGAACGTGAATGGCGGTTCAATCTCGATTGGTCACCCATTTGGTATGAGTGGCGCGCGTATGGTGGGTCATGCGCTGTTAGAGGGTAAGCGCCGCGGCTCGCGTTACGTGGTGGTCACCATGTGCATTGGCGGTGGTATGGGTGCCGCAGGGTTGTTTGAAGTCGCCTAGGCGTAAACAGCGCTGACATAGGAAGGTGGCCTTGGCCACCTTTTTTGCGTCGGGGGTAGGGTGATCGTTGCGGTTGTGGATTGCTCCCTTGCTTTTGATTCGCTTAGACCGCGACCCAATCGCCACCGTTTACATCTAATGCTGCTCCCGTAATCTCGCTGGCATAGTCGCTCAGCAGAAAGTAGATGGCTTGCGCGCACGCGTGATCGGGCGGAATGTGTCCTACCGGTATTTCACTGGCTCGCTGGGCTCTAAACGCATCGCCACCCTCGGGCTGCGAGCTGAAAAAGTGTTGCAGAGGCACACCGTCCATCCAGCCCATTAGCGCCGTGTTCACTCGAATGCCGGTGCCGCCGAGCTCAACGGCGAGTTGGCGGGTGAGCTGGTTCAGTGCAGATTTACCCATCGCGTAGCCGCCTTCACCTGGCATGGGTTTGCGCGTGGCAAGGGTAGAGATGTTAACGATTGAGCCTTTGCCTTGTTTTTTCATGTGGGGCACGACCTCACGCGCCATACGCAGTGCGCCGACTGCAATAACATCTAAGGCTTGGGTCACTTGCTCGATGGGGTGTGAAATAAGGTCGTTCCAATCGGGATGGTAGTAGGCCGAGTTCACCAAACCATCTACCCGGCCATACGTATCAATCGCTGTTTGCACCAGGGCTTTGCATTGTTCATCGCTGGAGACGTCGCAAGGCACCGCTATTGCTTCGCCGCCTTGTGCCTTGATGTCCGCAGCAATGGCGTTAATGGCATCGACTGAACGTGCTGATACAACGACCTTTGCCCCTTCCGCAGCTGCACCGCGGCAGGCGGCCTGACCCATGCCTGGGCCCGCTCCAGTGATGATGACGACCTTATCTTTTAATATCATTATTGCTCTCCGATAATTTGCTGTTAGGTGACTGTATTTCGGCGAAGAAAGCGCTCATCGAGATAGGATTTACATCGCACGATCTCGTGTAACTTTAACGCGGCTTCCACAACGTCTGCAAACGATAGGAAGAGAGGAGAGAAACCAAATCTTAGTACATTTGGAGCACGAAAATCGCCGATTACGCCCTCGGCAATCAGCGCTTGGCACAGTGCATACGCATGTTCGTGTTCGAAGCTGAGCTGCGCTCCCCGATGAGTGTGTTCCGTTGGGCTCACCAAACGGATTTCCTTATCGAGTCCTAAGTCGCTCAGCGATCTGACGAATAAGTCACCCAAAGCTAAAGCCTTCTGTTCCAGTTGGAGTAGGGTAACTCCGTGGAAGTCGGTCAGAGCCCCAAGTAAAGCTGCCATAGATAGCACTGGAGGCGTGCCTACTAAGAAGGATTTCATGTCGCTCGCCTCTGAATAAGAGTGATCAAATGCAAAGGGCGCTTGGTGTCCCATCCAGCCCTGTAGGGCGCTCCGGCCAATCAAGGCCTCGGGCTTCGCGGCATAAATAAATCCGGGTGCGCCCGGTCCACCGTTTAAATACTTATAGCCGCACCCAACGGCAAAATCGACCTGCCAATCGAGCAAGTCGACATTGAGAACTCCAGCACTGTGGGCTAGATCGCAGATGACAATTGCGCCGGCAAGGTGTGCTTGTTCGCAAATCGTTTTAATGTCGTAGCGCTCGCCTGTTTTGTAATTCACGTGAGATAAGACCACGGCTGCAACTTCTGAGTCTAAGTGCTCAACGATGTCGCTGGTCTGATGGTAGCTCAACAAAATATCGCCTCGAGCAAATTCAGCCAAGCCCTGCGCGACGTAATTATCGGTGGGAAAATTATCGGCTTGGAGTACAACACGCTTTCGCTCACTGGCGCTCAGGACTCGCGTGAGCAGTTTGAATAGATTGACCGATATGCTGTCGCAAACGATCAGCTGATCATGTTTGGCGCCCAAGAGGGGCGCAAGAGCGGCACCAATCCTCTGAGGAAGGCCAATCCAATCGTGTACGTTCCAGCTTTTGATAAGATCTTTGCCCCATTGATCTCTCGCACACGTATTCAGAGCCTTAAGCGCAGCAATGCTGAGAGGGCCCAGCGAATTGCCATCCAAGTAAATGGTCGCGTCTGGAAGCTCAAAACGTGCTTTATACGCCTTGAGAGCATCTTGCTCATCAAGTCGCAGGGCTCGTTGTTGAATGTCTATCACTTATGCTCCTTAATCTTGATTCACCCTTGGCGCACATGCTGCGCCAAGCATCGCAACTGAGTTTTTCAAAAATGCTGATTGCAATGCGCCAGGGTCTTGAGTCCGAATCACCTGGTCTGCCAGTTGACCCGATGATTCATTTCTGCTGATGCTCTAGTGTCGTCAGCGCCGTTTTTAAGACGTCCATGAGCTTGCGATGGGCTGCACTGCCAATCATCAACCAATCAAAATGACCAACATTCGGCAGCAAAAGTGACTCTGCGCCAAGGACATTGGCCTGCTCTTTCGGCACTATGATGTCATCGATGCCTTGCAGAAGCCAAACCAAGCGATCTGAATAATCGTAAGTGCTTGGACTCGCTTGGCGGTAGGCGTCGGGTTGTTCGTGGGGTGCTGCCCCCATAAAGGGCACGGTACCCTGCTGGCAAGAGTTGTTCCCCATCGCATAGGCGACCATGTCGGTTATCGGTGCCAGCGCGACTGTCGCGACAGGTGTCTGACGATGCCATTTTGATCTGGCTGCCAACAAGGCGAGATGGCCTCCGGCTGAGTGCCCGATAATGATAGTTGGAGTCACTGTATCATCGCCTATGATGGCTTTTATACCTCGTTGAACATCGAGCAGGCTCGTAGGCCAACCGCCCCTCGTTGTGCCAGTGCGGCGGTATTCAAGCGTCCACGCGTCAAACCCATTCTCGCCTAAGTGAGACACGAAGCTGTCGGCGTGAGTGTGATCAAATTCGCTCAGCCAGCAGCCGCCATGCACATAAATGACTCTTGCTTTAGCTGGGGTTTGCTGTGTTGTCCATCGCAGGGCGAAATTGTGTTCACTCGGTCCGTAATCAAGGCGCTGGTCGAAAGGCGACAAAGGTTGCGCAATTATTTCGCTCAAAGGTATCGTGCTCTTGGCAGTCATCGCGGAAAAGCTCAGCGCAACAATGACAACAATGCGAGCAATCCGATGGCTGCTAGGGCTCAGCATAGATCTTCACAAAGCGCTCGCCACGGCTGTTAATGCCGGCACGATACATACCTGTGGTGTTAAAGCTAACAACAACCTCACCCGTCGGATCAAGGCCGATAATACCTCCGTCTCCGCCCATCGCGACCAGCTTTGCTTGAATTACCTCGTCTGCCGCGGCTTGCAGATTGATAGTTTTGTAGGTGCTTCTGGCACAAATATCATGCGCAACGGCTGCTCGGATAAAGTACTCCCCATGGCCTGTCGCGGAGATGCCGCAGACTGCGTTATCGGCGTAAGTGCCAGCACCAATGATAGGGGCGTCGCCTACTCGACCATAACGTTTGTTTGTCATACCGCCGGTAGAGGTTCCCGCTACGATGTTACCAGCTTTATCAAGTGCGACTGCCCCAACGGTTCCGTATTTCTCGGGTTTTGGAATCAGTGCCAAGGGTTCTCGCGCCTTGGCCTTACGGACCTGTTCAAGACGTCGAGGCGTGATGAAGTAATCGTTCTCGACCAGCTCAAGTCCTTGCTCCGACGCGAACAGCTCTGCACCGTGGCCGACAAGCATCACGTGTTTCGATTCTGTCATGACGGCGTAGGCTAACTCGATTGGATTTTTGACCGAAGTCACGCTCGCTATCGCACCAGCCGCGAGGTCGGAGCCTCGCATGATGGATGCGTCAAGTTCAGCCTTCTCTTGATGCGTCAATACCGCACCGTGACCTGCGTTGAACAGCGGGGAATCTTCCATCATTTTTATGACGTCGATGACCACAGTTTCGCTTGAGTCACCAGCCACTAAGCGTGCATGGCCATAATCGATCACTTTAGCAAGCGTATCACGATAGTTTTGCTCCAACTCTGGCGTCATCTTGTCGCGAGTGATGGTGCCCGCGCCGCCATGAATGACAATAGCGACGTCGCTCGCACCCAGTGTTGATGGTGCTGTAAAAATCAGGGTTAGACCGACAAATAAGCCTGCAATGATTCTCATGTTTCTACCTTTTTGAGTTGAGCAAAGCGCCAAGAATGATCAGGGCACCGCCTATTGCTGTAGTTATACTCGGAGTCTCGGAAAAAAGCAGCACCCCCAGCAATCCAGCAATAGGAACTTGGATATAGGAAAACGCCACGACCGCTCCCGCATTGTGGAGTGCTAAGCCTTTCGTTAACCCCCACTGCCCGAGTTGGGTAAATACGCCAACACCGAGCAAGACAAGCCAATCTATCCCGACGGGTATCACAAACGTATCCCATCCTAGGAGTATGGCTGCGGGCAGGCATACGAGAGGAAAGTACAGAATAATCACTGAACTGTCCTCTAGTGGTGCGAGTTTTCGAACAATAACGTAGGCCGCGCCCGATCCTGCGGCACCTAATAAACCGAGGGCAGTGTAAGTGGGGTGTAAGGCAGCCTTGCTCCCACCGAAAAATGTGTCGGGCTGGATCACTACCAACAACCCCATCAGACTGAGAGCGATGCATATCAAGGTGTTCCGGCTCACGTTTTCACCCAGCGCAACTAGCGCAAAAAGAACCGTGAAAATAGGGTGCGTGTATTGTAGTAGGGTGGCCTCCGCAAGCGGCAGATGAATGACCGACGTGTAAACGCACATGAGTGCAAGAAATCCCACGAACCCCCGTGCAAACAACAAGCCGCGATGTGTTCCAAGCAGATCAATGCCTTTCCGGCGTACGTCCCACACGCTAATACCGAGTGATATCAGGGCTCGCGCCGCAATGATCTCGAGCACTGGAAAACCCCGAGCGCCGGCTATTTTTACCAAAGCACCCATTAACGCGAACCCTAGCGCGCTGAGTACCATATACTGGGCTGCTAGGGTTAATCGATTGTCCGCGGTGGAAGCTGTCAACGCAGGAAGGCTTGGTAGGTAGCCTTCATGAAATCTTGTCCCAGTTGGGTTTTGTGCGGAATGCTTTGCGTCATGAAAATGCCAATAAGATCGTTCTCGGGATCAATCCAGAACGTTGTGCCGGCGGCGCCGCCCCAGTAATAAGTTCCCATACCCTGGGGTGTTGCTGCTAATCCTTGGTCTTTGATCATACCAAAGCCTAGACCAAATCCTCGGCCCTCGCGAGGCGTACCCCCGTTGACATAGGCATTGGCCGCCTGTTCGCCTAGAAAGTCAGTGCGCATCAAGCGTACAGTGCTTGGGGCCAACAGGCGTACGCCGTCGAGCTCCCCTTCGTTAAGCAGCATGCGAGCAAATTTTAGATAGTCGTCGGTCGTGCTCAGTAGGCCACCACCGCCTGATTGAAAGAGGGCGTCGGGCTGATAGGGATCGTTCAAGGCATCAGGTGCTGGCACCAATCCCTGTCCTTGCATCGCCTTAGCAAAGGCATCGGGGTCGAGTTGTTCCGGTGTCCCCTGGGGTGCATATAAGGTGACTACGCGGTTTTCGCTGCTCTTGGCGATTGTAAAGCGGGTATCGCGCATACCAAGCGGTTGAAAGATTTCGGTCTCCAAGAACTCGGCGAGCGATTGGCCTGATACCACCTCAATGACGCGGCCGAGGACATCGGTGGCGACGCTGTAGTGCCACTTGGTGTCGGGCTGATACTGCAGGGGTACGGTGGCCAAGCGCTGAGTAAAATCCGCTAGGGTTAGCTGCTTGTTCATCATCATGCCGGCTTTCAGGTACGCCAAATCAACCGGAGTTTTGCCGAAAATGCCGTAGGTGAATCCGGCCTTGTGGGCCAACAGATCTTCGATGGTGGGTAGGCGCTCAAGCGGTTGGGTGGGCAGTGGCTGGTCCGCGTTAAGCTCTGCTGTCGGATCAAAAGCACGTAAATTCGCAAACTCGGGCAGGTGTAAGGCGAGAGGGTCATTCAAGCGCAGTTCTCCGCGCTCAGCCAGGATCATAATGCCAACGCTAGTGATCGGCTTCGTCATCGAGTAAATGCGATAAATGGCGTCCTTACCTAACATTTCGGCGTCGCGATGATCGCGTTTACCAAAGGTTTTGTTATAAACGATTTGGTCGCCCTGCCAAATGAGTCCCTGGCCGCCAATCATGAGATTGGTCTCAACGGCCGCTTCCAGCAGTGTGTCAATGCGCTCTAAGCGCACTTGTGACCAATCACTCTTCGGGGAAGATGCTGCCCCCATGAGTAGTAGCGCGACAAAAAGTCCGCTCAGCGTTTTGCCCAATGTTTGCATTGTTGCCTCTTATTGACTGTTTATCGGAATGCCGGCCTAGTGTGCCGAAGATGATGCGATTTGCCAATCTTTGAATGTTGACATGCCGGCGTTCAGCGGCGATTGTAGAGCTTCAAATAAGGAGAATAACAAGATGGCAAAAATTCAATCAGTATTGGGCGGCTTGGACTCGGATAAGTTGGGCAAAACATTGGTTCATGAACACGCTTTAATCGGGTTTCCTGGTTGGTTTTTAGACTCAAGACAGCCAAAGTTTCAACGTGACGAAGCGCTTGTGCGGGTATGTGCCGCTTTCGAGCAGCTCAAAGATTATGGTGTGCAAACGGTTATTGACCCATGCCCGTCAGACATCGGTCGCGACGTGGATTTCTACGCCGAGATTGCAACCCGCACGGGTATTCAATTGATTTGTGCCGCCGGGGTCTATTACGAAGCGGCTGGGCAACCGTTCACCTTCCGCCTGTTGGAGGAGGAGGCGATTACTGAAATTTTCGTTAAAGAGCTCCAAGATGGCGTGGGCGAAACCGGTATTCGGCCCGGGATTGTCAAAATTGCCAGCGGCGAGCCAACCATGTCTGAGTACGAACGTAAAATTATCCGCGCAGCCAGTAAAGCGGCGGCGATTGCAGGTGTGCCCGTGCTGTCGCATACCGAAAGCTGCCACTGCGGTCACGAGCAGGTGGACTTGGTCACAGGCGCTGGCGTGTGCCCGCATAACTTTGTGGTGGGGCATTCGGACGGCACGGAAGATATCGAGTATCAAAAATCACTCGCTGAGAAAGGTGTGTTTGTTGGATTTGACCGTTTTGGATTGGATATTGAGGTCCCTGACGAGGTCCGCATACGCAACTTCAAGGCGATGGTGGATGCGGGCTATCGTGATTCGTTGCTGATGTCGCACGATTATGTTAACTGTTGGCAAGGTGGCCCTCCGGGTGTTCCGCCAGGCGTCTCGACCTCTGATATTTTGCCACACTGGAATATGACTCATATTTTTGAACGAATCATTCCACAATTAAAAGCGCAAGGCATGACGGATGCCGATTTTGAGCAAATTTTGTGTGGCAATACGCAGCGATTTTTGACGGTAGAGCCTAGCTGACTTGCATTTTATGAGTGCCTTGCGCATGCTTCGTCGCGAGTAGATTTGGGAATAAACAACTATGACACCAGCTATTTTGACCATGCTGAAATTGCAGGATCAAATGAATCAAAAAGTGCACCCTGACTGGGTGAACCAAAATTATGAGTGGTATCGGGCCGTCTGGATTGAGTGTGCCGAGCTCATGGATCACGTGGGGTATAAGTGGTGGAAGCACCAAGAGTGTGATATTGAGCAAGTTCGCCTGGAAGTGATTGATATTTGGCACTTTGGCCTGTCGGCAATGTTTGATACCACCAAAGACTTTGAAATGATGACGAGTCAAATCGTTGAAGCCATCGCGACGCATGACCCGGTCGATATGGACATTCGCACGGCGACAGAAAGTCTCGCTCAATACTGCTTGCAGACGGGTGGTTTTTCGGTGACCTTGTTTTGGAATTTATTAACCGCATCGGGCTTGGACTTCGACGAACTGTATCGCTCTTACGTCGGTAAAAATGTCTTGAACTTCTTCAGGCAAGATCACGGCTACAAGGAAGGCACCTATATTAAACAATGGTCGGGCAGGGAAGATAACGAACATCTGGTGGAATTGGTCGCTGAGTTGGATACTTCGTCTCCCGAGTTTGCGGATAGCCTGTATCAAGCGCTGTCTGAACGTTACGCCGCCTGCACTCGCTAATCCATGTCTGACATTCCTGACAAGTTGTCTACCAGCGCCTTGGCGCGGCTGCTCGATATTCCAATCCAGCAATTGTTTGCCGTGTTGCGCGATTATGAGTGGATTAAACGTATCGATGACGAGTGGGTATTAACGCAAAAAGGTGAGTTTGAAGGCGGCAGTTATCGCCATTCGAAGCGATATGGTCGCTACATTGTGTGGCCGCAAACTGTGGCCAAACATCCCTTGTTAGTTGCCATCGAGGCTCAGCAACGGCACAGTGCTGCGGAATGGGCCGAGCGTGAAGGCTTGCCTCATCCAGCGTACATCGAACGGATGTTGGTCGAGATAGGATGGCTGAAAGATACCTCCTTAGGCACAGTCGTTACGGCGTTGGGGGCCAAAAATGGTGGTGAAGTGGCGGATGTGGGCTGGATGAAAACCGGTGTGGTTTATTGGCCTAGCTCTGCTGAGCATAATAGCCAATTGCAGGCCCTCATTCACGCGGTTAAGCGTCCTTTAGAAACCGAGCCTCTGCCAAACAGTGACCTTTTTGCGTTGACCGGATCTGGGCTCTGGGCCGCGATTGATGGCCGAGAATGCTCAAGCGCGCTGCAAGCTAGATGTTGTAACTGGTTGTATTTGCAAAGAATTCACTTCTCTATTAATTGCCAGTTACACGAGGGCGCGGTCGCGGATATTTACTTGCCTGACGAGCGTGCAGTGATTTTGTTTCAACCTCACACAATGGGCTCGGCTCAATGGAAAACGTTACTGGACAGTCAATCGGTATTCGAGCGGCACGATTATCGTGTGCTGTTATTTACCTCAGACTTTGAGGCACAATCTGAGTATCGCTTAGATCATTGGCTGCGGGAACTATGGGCGCTTCGATAATATAAAGCCACACTCGGTGTGTTGCGTGTAGGGAAACTGATCAAATACCGCCCACGCATCGACGGAATGCGTGAGAGTAAGTTGTTCTAAGTCACGCGCCAGCGTTTCTGGGTTGCACGATATGTAAGCGATGGTATCGATTGTTCGCGCTAAGTGTAAGGAGTCTTCGTCTAATCCAGCTCTCGGGGGATCGACCAAAATCGCCCTAAAATCGTAGTCACCGAGCGCGTGCGGAAGAGTTGCAAGCCGTTTGAATACTCGCTCGCCCCGCAAGGCTTGCGCCGTTTCCGCTGCATTCAGGCGCGCTATGGCGATATTTTCAATCCTATTGAGCGCGATGTTTTCGTGCGCTGCGTTCACCGAAGATTTTGCAATCTCCGTGGCAAGAACACGTCGGAACTGTCGGCTTAGCGGTAATGTGAAATTGCCGAGGCCGCAATACAGTTCGATGAGGTCACGCGAGGAGTCTTTGAGGTATTGGGAGACCCACTCAATCATTTTGATATTGATGGCTGCATTAGGTTGGGTAAACCCTTGCTCATAGTAGCGATACTGGTAATCCTGCCCATTGATGTTTAGGCGCTCTCCAATACTGCTCTGGTCCAGCATGACTTTTTGCTTGCGGCTACGCCCAATAATATGACAACCCAGTGCCTCGGCCAGGTAGCGAGCCTTGGTCTCCCATTCGTCTGATAGGGCTTTGTGATAAATCAGAGTGATCAACGCTTCCTCGGTCGTACTGGTTAAGAACTCGACCTGGAACAAACGCTCGCGTAGCACAGGATCATGGATTATGGCGCTTCTCAGAGCCGGCATTAGCTTTTGAAGTGTGGTGCTCCCAAACGGGTAACTGTCGACGCGCAGGGGCTGCTTGGGGTTGTCTTTGTCGAACATGGCGTAGAATAGGTCGTGGCCTTCGTGCCATATACGAAACTCTGCGCGCATTCTAAACGCCTCAAGCGGCGAGCTAAGCACAGTCGGCAACAAGTGCGTGTAAGGCGCAAACAGTTCGGCGCACTTGCGTGTTTTTTCATCGAGCAGGCTTTGATAGCGCTCGGGCTGGAAATCGTCAGGGAGCAAGCTGGGTTCCTAGTTTAGACTGGCCAGAAGAAAGAGCGGGCGTATTGTACGCTAAGATCGGCCCATTTGTCGTAATTTGCGGGCTGTCCGAAGGGCAATACCTCGGCCTCTGAACAAAGCCAGTAAACTGTCAGCGAGTACTCAGCAAGAGCGCTGAGCTCGTTGTCATCCAGGTCGATTGGAGCGCATAACAGAAGTAGAGCAGTTTGATCCGGTAGTTTGCCTGGTCGAAAGCTTGCTAACGAGTCTCGCTGCAGTATGATCAGCTGTTGCATCAGTCAGACCCTTATGACTTGTGCATTTGGATGCAAGGTAAGTAGTGCGCACAAGTCGGCATGATGAACCTGTCCGCCAAGTTCTTGAAAAAAGGCTAGCTGGGGCGTGTCACTGTCACGCTCTGATAAACCGTGTAAATGCGTGGGAATTTGCATCATTGAGTAGACTAGCCCTAGCTCCAGAGCCAGTCCGCTACCGTCTTTTGCGCACAGAATAATCACGGTGGTCATGCTGGAAAACTAAGTATTCGGGTGGCTTTTTGGCTTTCTTCTACCCAGCTGGCATGACCCACGATGTCAATCTCTGTCGGTAGATCGCGGGTGGGCTGGGTGCTCATGCTGCCCGAGCAAACCCACAGCTGTACTGGTCGCTCGCGCGCGATGGCGAGCCAGCCCTCGAGAGTGATCGCATAGGAAGGCTGTGTTATCAGGACAGCTTCGCCAACAAAATAAACCAGGCTAAGTTCATTTTTTTGTGAGAGAGCCTCGCAGAGCGACTTTGCGTTACGATGGAGATCTGAGCTAGGCGCGGAGGCGATAAGAACAGCGTGCGTCATAAAAAAAGCGCCCGAGGGCGCTTCGTATTAATCGTCGTTACCTGACAAAACCGTCAGTAAGTGCAACAAATGCACGAATAAATTGTAGATGTTTAGGTAAAGTGAAACGGTCGCTCTGATGTAGTTAGTTTCACCGCCGTTAATGATTCGGCTGGTGTCGAATAAGATCAAGCCTGACATGATCATGACTACTGCCGCCGAAATCGTCAACGATAGAGCTGGAATCGCGAGAAAGAAATTAGCGATCATGGCAACGACGGCGACCAGTAAGCCCACCATCAAGAACCCCCCCATGAACGAGAAGTCCTTGCGCGTGGTCAAGGCATAAGCTGAAAGGCCGAAAAAGACCAAGGCGGTACCGCCAAGCGCTTGCATGACCAAGGCAGAGCCATTGGGTAGCGACAGGTAGGCTGTCAACATCGGGCCAATGGATGCGCCCATAACGGCAGTGAAAGCAAAGATCGCGACAAGACCTTTGCTGGTATCCGCCATTTTGTTGACCACGAAAAGCAAACCAAATCCTACCAGCATCAATATCAATGCGGCGCCCTGACCCAAGCCAATCGCCATGGATATGCCCGCGGATACGGCGCTCACAACAAGAGTCATTGCGAGTAATAAATACGTATTGCGAAGCACCTTATGCGTGCTGACCAGCGATTCCACCTGGGCATTTGCGTGAGTGTAAACCGGTTTTCCTTGCATCGTTGTACTCCTAGAAATTCATGAATGCGTGCTTTCTTAGCACATTCTTAATAATAGTGACCCTGCGGGAAATTTCCAGTGTTATCGAACGAAAAAACCGGCCTAAAGCCGGTTTCTCGAAATGATGGTAAGCTACAGGCTAGGTGTTAGTAATTGCCAAGCTGCGGTGTTGTCTGCCATCACGGTATATTGGTACGCAACGCGTGTTCCGTGCGGCAAATCTTGAAGTTTTTCGGCTTGCGCTTCTTTAATCATTAGCGGTTGGCCGCGCGATAGATCGCAGGACGCTTGCCGCGAAGTGGGTTTGGCAGATTTGAAATCGACGTATACGTCTAAGCCGCGTTGTTCTGCCTTGGCTTTGTTGACTACACCTTTCAAGATGCAGCTTTGTTTGGCCTCGTCAGCCATTGAAGGCACCGCAATTAACGCAAGTGCTGAGGTTAAGCCCAATAATGCTACTTTTTTTAACATGTTTAGTACTCCTGTTGAAGTTATCTGTCATCTCGACAGTTTCACAGCTTTGTCACTTAATATTCATTAAAGTGTCATTAAGCTGTAACAATTCAAAGATACGCCCTTCTGCAGTCGTCGTCAATATCTTGTGGATTATTGATTTCAAATAAGTTCGACAGTCGACTATGGTCGATTGCTGTGGCTCACTGTCAAACGCTATAGTGAACAAAAATCGGCAACCAGTTTTACTTACAGAGGCCCTTGATGAGCAAGATCTACGACGCGGCGTACCAACAAAGTTTGGACGACCCCAATGGTTTTTGGAGGCAGGCTGCAAAGGGGATATCGTGGTCGAAGACACCGTCCACCATATTGGATGCTACCAACCCGCCAGTGTATCGCTGGTTTAGTGACGGTGAGCTGAATACCTGCTTTAACGCCTTAGATCGGCATGTGCGTGCCGGTCGTGGGGAGGCTACCGCCTTGATTTACGACAGTGCGATGACGGGTGAGCAGCGGCGTTATTCTTATTCAGAACTGACTGAGCTCACCGCACGTTGCGCCGGCGCAATTCAAAACCTTGGTGTAACGAAAGGAGACCGAGTTTTAATTTATATGCCTAT
>JALRFH010000169.1 GCA_023253715.1 Halieaceae bacterium | reverse complement strand
ATGCACTATTGCTTTTGAAGGGTTGACGAGTGAAGGAGTCTCGAGACAAGTGCCTACGGTAGCCTACCGACATCTCTATGTGCCGTATTCAGTGGTTGGAATTATTAGTCCTTGGAACGTTCCTCTGCTATTGCCCTTCTTGGATGGTATGGCCGCCTTGGCTGCCGGGTGCTCGGTTTTACTTAAACCCTCAGAGGTAACGCCTAGGTTCATTGAACCTTTGCAGCAAGCTATTAATGACGTCCCTGAGATTGCTGAGGTGTTTCATATCGTTACCGGCGGACCCGAGACTGGGGGCGCCATTATCGACAACGTCGATGCTATCTGTTTCACCGGCAGTGTCGCCACAGGTCGCAAAGTAGCTCAGCACGCCGCGGCGAAATTTATTCCCGCCTTCTTAGAACTGGGCGGTAAAGACCCCGCGATTGTGATGCCTGATGCCAACATTGCGCTTGCGACCCGTGCCATTTTGCGAAGCGCCCTAGGCATGACCGGTCAGGCGTGCCAATCGCTCGAGCGAATTTATGTACACCAGGATATTTACGACAAGTTTCTCAATGAAGTGCTAACGCAAGTGGACAAGCTTACATTGACCTGCGATCACAAGGCAGGCGGAGACATCGCACCACTTATTTTCAGCAAGCAAGTACAGACCATCCAATCTCAAGTTGATGATGCCGTCGCGCAGGGCGCCAAGATTCTTAGAGGTGGTACTCCTGTAGTTAAAGGCGGCACTTGGTACCCGCCTACCGTGATTACCGAAGTCAATCATCAGATGAAAATTATGCGCGAAGAAACCTTTGGCCCTGTCATTCCCATCATGGCATTTAGCTCTGTGGATAAAGCCATAGAACTTGCCAATGACAGTGAGTTTGGTTTGTCGGGGGCAGTGTTCTCCGACAATCCCAATACCTGTGACTACATTGCAAGTCGAATTGAGGCTGGCGGCATCAGTATTAATGACGCGTCTTTGACTGGCGTCGTGAATGATGTAGAAAAAAACAGTTTTAAGCTCTCAGGAATGGGAGGCTCGCGCATGGGTGCTGCCGGAATGACGCGATTCCTGCGCAAACGAGCATTGTTACGTCAGATGGCCGAGCCAGCAGACGTAACGATTTTTTCCGAGCCTGATCCCTGAGGCTCGGATTTGACGCGCTTGGTTATGCGCCCGACGATCGAAGCCTTCGTCCAGCACTCTCTAAGCTATTTGGCGTAGGGGCTCGAAGTTCAATAGATTGATCCCGCTATCACGAACAGGCTAGAGTGTTGGGCACACAAAACAATCTGACGAGGACTTCATGACAAATACTGCTCCCATTGCCGTAGTCACCGGCGCCGCAAGCGGCATTGGCCGCGCTATCGCCCTACTGGCCGCCGAGCGGGGCCACATCGTTGTCGGGGTCGACAAAGATCAACAAGGACTCGTGTCGCTCGAACCTGCGCTACAAACATACAACGCCCAGGCGTTTTGCAGAACCATCGACGTTAGCGATGCCGATCAAATGACGGCTTTAGCAGACGAGGTTTTTGATCGTTTCGGACAGGTCAATTTGCTGTTCAATAACGCCGGCTTGGTTGTGAACAAGCCCGTCCTTGAGCAAAGCGTGGAAACATGGCGAAACGTCGTGAAC
>JALRFH010000105.1 GCA_023253715.1 Halieaceae bacterium | reverse complement strand
GAACAGAAGCCATGAACAAAGAATTAGGCAATACGGCGGATTCGCCGGAATCAGTCGCCTCACAAATAGTGCAAGCGTTGCAACAGGGGCAAACTCGCAAAGTCATCGGGTTTCCTGAAAAGCTGTTTGCCCGCATTAATGGTCTTTTGCCTCACATTGTAGACAAGGCCTTGCTGAAGCAAGTCCCAGCGATGCGAAGATTTGCAAAAAAATAGAGAACAAATAAAAGAAGACAGGGGGATGACAATGAGAGTTTTGCTGGTAGAGGACGAACACTCGCTCGCTCAAGGCGTTGTGTCTGGTCTTGAGCGCGAGGGATTTGTGGTGGATTGGGTTGACTCGGGTCGTTTGGCTGAAACGGCGGTCAAGGCTGATGCTCCTGACATCATGGTGCTTGATCTGGGTTTGGGCGACATGGATGGTCTGGATCTATTGGCATCCATTCGACAAAAAAAACACCGGTTTCCTATTCTGATTTTGACCGCGCGAGGCGAAGTAGATGACAAGGTTCGAGGCTTAGATGCAGGGGCTGACGACTACATGGCCAAACCTTTTGATTTTTTAGAGTTGTGTGCGCGTTTGCGAGTGCTCGAACGTCGTTTGGGCACCGCTTCGACCAGTACCATTGGTATTGGTGAGGTCGTATTACACATTAACACCCATCAAGTTGAGGTGGGGGGCAAGGATTTGGATTTGCCCAGGCGCGAGTACATGTTGCTCAAGTGTTTAATGGAGAATCAGGGGCGCGTGGTAACCCGTGACCAACTCGAGTCTAGGCTATATCATTGGGGTGATGAAATTTCGAGTAATGCCCTGGAGGTTCATGTGCATCATTTGCGCAAAAAACTGCCCGATGCCTTTATTAAAACCATTCGTGGTCTAGGGTATACGGTTCCGAATCAGTGAAATCCATTCGTCGCACACTCATCGTAACGTTACTGTCGGCGTTTACCTTGGTGATGTTTGTAGCCTCCCTGAATGGTTATTTGGCGAGCATGAGTCAAACTGAGGGTTTGTTAGACGATCATTTAAAGCAGTTGGCGGTTGCATTGGCGCAGTCGCACAGCGCATCGGCAGCGGTATCAGAGGACTATGTGCTGGAATTCGAAGATTTGCAGGGTCCATCGGAGATCGCGTACCAAATTATTGAGGCTGGGCGTGTCACTCGGCGTACATCGAATGCCCCAGCGCAAGCTTGGGGTGGTGTAGACGCAGGTTTTAGTTATCTGAATTTTGGCGACTATCGCTGGCGCGTTTATGCTCTTGACGTCACTGACTCTCGGCGTGTCATCGTGTTAGAGAGAGCAGATGCCCGTTTTGTGGTTGCTGAAACCGTTGTGTTGCAGTCGATTTACCCCTTGTTGGTTGGCTTGTCTTTATTGGCCCTGTTGACTTGGTTCATTGTTACATGGGGTTTGCGTCCTTTGGCGCATTTAAGTTTGTGGATTGGCCTAAAAAAAGAGAACGATTTTACGCCGATTGCGCTCGAGCAAACGCCTGCCGAGTTGAAACAAATTATACATTCGTTGAATGATCTCTTGGGTCGCTTAGGGGGCGCATTTCAGCGTGAAAAGCAATTCGGTTCGGTGGCTGCGCATGAGTTAAGAACACCCATTAGTGTAGCTAAAGTGCACATCCATAATCTTAGGTTAAGTTTGGAAGAGGAAGCTAACCTGAAAGCATTGGATTTTGTCGAAGAGAGCGTTGGTCGCTTGCAACGTGTGGTGCAGCAAATGCTGGATCTCAGTCGCACTCAACCAGAGGTCATTCAGACACGCTTTGATCCGGTAGATTTGAATGCTGTGGTACAAAAGGTTTGCGTGGATTTGTGGGGGAAGTTTGACCAAAAGTCGCAGAGTATTGAATTTGACAGCGCTGAGCAATTGCCAAGAATACCGGGGGACAGGGCTTTGTTGAGCCTGCTTTTCGAAAATTTGTTGCAAAACGCAAATCGTTATACCCCAGACGGAGGTCATATCATAGTGGAGACACAGACGACGACCTCGGGTGATGTGGTCGTGGTTGTCGAAGATTCTGGCCCCGGAATAGCCGAAGATCAACGCGAGATCGTGTTCAAGCGTTTTTATCGAGTCCATCAGGACGGGCTCGCCGAGGGGGTGGGTTTGGGTTTAGCTATAGTGGGACAAATCGCGCGTTTGCATCGGGCTCACATTGATATCGGCACGAGCTCGCTGGGTGGCGCCAGTTTCAGCGTGACTTTTCCAGCCCCTGAGGCGTTCGCGTGACCGCTCGTCTGGCTTTACTGTCTGCCTGCTTGTGGTTTGTGAGCGTATGCGCCGAGGCAGTACCAGAGTATCAAATTCAGATCAAAAACCATCTATTCATTCCCAGTACCCTTGAAGTGCCAGCCCACACCAAGGTCAAGCTCCTGATTGTGAATATGGACGCGACGCCAGAGGAATTCGAAAGTTACGAGTTGAATCGCGAAAAGATAGTTGTTGGAGGGGGTAAAATCACCCTGTTTATAGGACCTTTAGCGCCGGGCGAATATCCCTTTTTTGGTGAGTTTAACCCCAGAACCGCTCAAGGGGTGGTTGTGGCGAAATGAGTATGTTGCTGAACGCCCTGTTATTGGTTTTGCGAGAGGTATTAGAGGCAGCGGTATTACTAGGCTTACTGTGGAACTATTCTAAGCTGGCCGACTTACCTAGACGCTGGGTCATACCCGCCGGGCTGGTGGGGGGCATCGTGGCCATGTGCTACGCTGCGGCGCTCGAGGTGGTGAGCGATTGGTGGGATGGTAGTGGGCAAGAGCGGATCAGTGCCGCTCTGCACTTGGCCGTTTATGTGCCGGTTGTGGTCTTGGGGTGGGGCCTTTACCGCCCCTTGCAATCCCGCATTGTCTTGCTGGCCATGGGTTTGGTGTTTGTTGCGGCCTCTGTTCGAGAAGGCAGTGAAATCTTAATTTATGTGGGCGCCTTTATACATGCTCCTGGTGTGAAGAGCGCGGTGTTCTCAGGGGCGCTGATCGGTGCGGGTATTGGCGTCAGTAGCGGAATTTTGGTGTCGGCATTTTTGGGAACACTGGCGCCGCGCAATGCGCGTACTTGGGTCGGGATGTGTCTGATACTGGTGGCGTCGGGGATGATGTTGCAAGCGGTCGCTTTATTGGATCAAGCGGGTCTAGTCGCTCACAGTACCAAAGCTTTTGACGCAGAACGCTGGCTTCCAGAGCAGTCAGTGCTGGGTCAATTGCTGTATGCGGTGCTCGGTTACGACTCTCAACCGAGTGGGTTGCAATTAGGCGTTTATCTGGTCAGTTTCTCGATTGCCTACGGCACAGTCTGGTTGGCCAAACGAAGCACAACGCATGATTAAGCCATTGTTCTTCAGCGTACTGGTCGGTACCAGTTTATTCGAATCGGTCGCCGTTTACGCCGATGGTTCGGTGGTCGATAAGGTGTATCATCCTTATGTCAACGCATTGGAGTGGGAGTTTGAAAGTCAAACGTTCGCTCGAGACCGCGATACCTTGACCGGTGAAACCGACGACCTGCTACAAAAATGGGGTCTTGCACACGCACTCGAAGATTGGATCAAAGTTGAAGCCTATATACTCGCGTCGGATGATCCGGTCTCAGACGACTTAGAATGGCTGGGATTCGAACTCGAAGCTTTGATGCAGCTTAGTGAGCAGGGCGAATACACGTTCGACTACGGTTTGCTTGTGGAAGTCGAGCGAGATTGGCAGGCCAACAATAACGAAATAAGTGTAACGGGCTTAGTGGAGCGCGAATTTGGGAAAATGAGCCTTACGCTTAATCCTGGACTTGTGTACGAGTGGGGTGAAACCAAGCAGCAAGAGTTCGAGACCAAACTCAACGGCTTGCTTCGATATCGTTATCAGCCGTATTTAGAGCCCGGAATCGAGATCCATTTGGGACAAAACGATAAGATGGTCGGACCTTCGATGGGCGGGCAGTTCCGTTTATCTGGTGATCGAGGGCGATCCCTCAGTTACAACGTGGGTGCGTTTTTTCCACTCGATGCAACCTCGACCGAACATACGTTTCGTCTGTTGCTGGAGTACGAATTTTAGCCTCTAGTCCTTGGGCTCCGTATTGCCGATGTAGCGAAATCGCGGTATTCGCCCCTGTGGTGTATCCACCATTTCGGTAAACATAGCTAGCGGGCGTACCCACAGCGAGCGATCACCGTAGCAGGTTCGATAAACCACCAAGGCTTCGTCTGTTTCCGAGTGGCGCGCTACCCCGACCACCTGGTAGTGCGCGCCTTTGTAGTGCTGATAGTATCCCGTTGCTACGCTCATCTATGCCTCGATAGTAAAACTTAGCCCCGCATTTTTTTGCAGGCGTTCGATCAGAGCGTCAGCCATGATCGCTGCGGGCGTGTAGATGCCACCTGTGCCTAAGTCGGGATTGTGCAGCAAACACAATGCGGATTCGGCAAGCATTTTCGAGGTGGATCCATAACCGGGATCTTTATCGCCTGTGACACTCGTCAGCAACAACTGTCCATCTGCTGCGAGTCCGGCGAACAAGACATCGTAGGATCCCGCTTCTCGCTCCTCTTTGGTCGGGCCTTCGCCGGGTTGCAGGGTGTTTTCAGCAAATGAGTTGTCGTTCGCAACAAAGTTGGCGGTGGCTTTACCTTGGTCACCATCACCCGTCAGTAACATTTCGTCGTAGGCAAAATCTTCACCGTAAGCGTGCCCTAACAAAAAGTTAGATCGATGTACGTTCTTGGTGTTAATGGTAGCCATAATAAAAGGCGCTGCCCAGCTGTTGAGTTCTTCGTCGTACTGGGGCTTGTCACCTCGAGGTTGATCGGCCCCTTGAAAACCTTCTGCAAGAGAGAAGGGGTTTGTGAGCACGCTGACTAAGCTTGGGTCTTTGGCAACCGAGGCCATGGTGGCTCGCAGCGAGGCGACGGTCCCGCCGGAAAATGAGCCGTTCATCGCACGCACTCGACCTTTCACTCTGGCAACGGGGCTGCCCGTGACTGCTTGAGCATGAGCTTGGAAGTGGTAAACACCCAAGTCGAAAGGAATAGAGTCAAATCCGCAAGAGAATACAATGCGGGCACCGCTGGCTCTGGCAGCGTCGGTGTGTTCGTTAATTTTCTGATACATCCAGCTCGGCTCACCGCACAAATCGACGTAGTCGGTGCCCTTTAGAGCACATTGTTTGACCAGCTCGTCACCATAAAGTTGGTAGGGGCCCACCGTGGTAATAACGACGGCTGTCGATGCCACCATAGCAGCGATCGAATCGCTCGAATCAGCATTGACCGCAACCAGTTCTACATTGGGACTGATGCCCATTTCATCGCGAACCGCCGCAAGTTTTTCTAGGGAGCGGCCGGCCATGGCCCAGCGCAAAGGCGAGGTGCCGTATCTTTGTTCTATATACTCGGCGACTAGGCGTCCGGTATAACCTGAAGCACCAAATACAATCACGTCAAATCGTCGATCTTGTTTCATGTGTTTTCTCCTTGTCTATTGCGGCACAAATGCATCCACTGCTTGGTCGCGCAGGTGCCCGACAATCGCGCTGGATTCAGCACGCTCGAAGGCTGCATCGATTGCCGCGTAACGTTTTTGCACCGCTTGGCGATAATTGGGGTGAGTAAATATGTAAAGTTCTTTGTCATTGAGTGCTTCAATCACGCGCTGCCCGACCAAGTTGGGATCGATTCCGTTGGTGACCACCTGCGACATGACACTTTCGGGATCGGGAAGTTCTACCTCTTCAGCTTTGGTGGTTTGACCGTGTGTGAGCGCCCGATTGCGTTCCGATAAATGAATGCGAGTACTGACGAAAGCAGGGCACAGAGCTGCCACATGAATGTTAAAGGGGTTAAGTTCTACCGCCCAAGCTTCACTTAAGCCCGCGACCGCAAGTTTGGTGGCGGTATATTCACCGCCATAGGGCACGCCAATCATACCCGCCATGGACGCCACATTGACGACAAAACCTCCGCCCGCTTGTTTGATATGGGGTACCGCGGCCTGCATGCCTTGTACAACGCCCAGCAAGTTAACGTCGATACACCACTGCCAATCAGCGAGCGTGTTGTTTTCAATTGGGCCCGGCTTGCCACCGACACCGGCATTGTTGATTAAGGCATGCAGTGCGCCGAAGTGTTCTGTGGCTAAGGCGACGGCACGCTGCCAATCGTCTGCTTTAACCACATCCATTGTGAGTCCTACACTGTTAATGCCGGCTGAGCGCAGTTTAGCGAGTGCGGCGTTTAACGAGTCGCTATTGATATCGCCGATGACGACATTCATGCCTTCGAGTCCCAGTGCTTTTGCAATCGCAAAGCCGATACCCTCTGCGCCACCACTAATCAGCACCGTTCGCCCTACGTAGTCCATGTTGTGTCCTCCGGAAAAATCACAACATACACTATCGTCGAGAATCATTGCACCCCTGGGACGACAAAAAAACTCAAAGTTCAAAAATTAATGATCGTGGTAGATCGGTGAGCGCTTTTCCAAAAATGCGGTGATCGCTTCCGCGCTGTCAGCTGTCAGTGACAGCAAAGTCTGATGGCGGTCTTCAAAAGCCATGGCGGCTTCCAGTGAACTCGCGTTGATCGAGTAATTTAGGGTCTCCTTGGTTAATCTAAGGCCCATTGGTGTATTGCTCAGCATATCATCGAGGAGTGCGTGCCCACTTGTCGCTAGTTGATCCGCGTCGACCACCTCCGATGCAAGCCCGATCGCCAGTGCGCGCTGGGCATGGATGAAGCGTCCTGTCAGTAGGAGTTCAGAGGCGATCGAAGTCCCGACGAGACGCGGCAAAAAATAACTGCTGCCCATGTCGCACCCCGTTAGCCCAATTTTGATGTAGGCGGCGTTCATGCGAGCATCCTGCGCGAGGATGCGGACATCAGAGGCCAAGGCCAGACTGAACCCGCCACCCGCTGCGGCGCCTTGTACGGTCGCCACGATCGGTTGAGGGCAGGCGCGCATGGCCTGGTAAATCGCTGCGATGCGACGTTGGATGCGCCACAAGTGCTTGACCGAACGCTCCTCGGGCACAAAGCTGGGATCTCGCATATCCAAACCTGCGCAAAAATTTTTGCCTTTGGCTTGAAGCAACACGACACGAATATCTTCGCGTTGTTTCAGTTGGGTAAAGACCCAATCCAGTCCGGCAACCAGTTCACTATTGAGAGCGTTGCTCTGTGCCGGGCGGTTGAGCGTCACAATTAATTTCGCACCCTCAAGAGAGAGTTCCAGAGTGTTTGTCGGGCTTTGCATGCGTTGTCTCTTGCTCTTGGCTAAGTGGATGCAACTGAGCAGACGTTGCCACCTGCGCGTTTACCTTCGTAAAGGGCCATGTCGGCGTGACGTATGGCCGTCTGAATATCATTATCGACAGCCGCAACGCCAAAGGTGATCGAGATGGTGAAGTTGCCAAATGCGGTCGATACTGGGTAGGTATTCACTTCCAGTCTCAACTTCTCGGCCAGTGCCAGAGCAGCATCGATATCCGTGGCGGGAAATAAGCACAAAAACTCTTCGCCACCCCAGCGAGCGACAACGTCGGTCCCACGCAGAGACTTGCTGAGTCGGTTAGCGATCTCCGTGAGCACCTCGTCACCCATCGCATGGCCGTAGGTGTCGTTAATGTGTTTAAAGTTGTCAATATCGCCCAGAGCCACTGCGATGGGCGCATCTGTGCGACGTTTGTGCTCAAGTGCTTGGCGAGCAATATCGTTGAATGCGCGGCGGTTCAATAAACCGGTCAGGCTGTCCACCGAAGCCAGTTTTTGTATGGTATTGAGGGCATCTTCCAGTTTGGTATTGCGTTTAATTAATTCGGCCTCCAATTTGCGCTTCTCGCTGTATCCGCGCCACAAGGCAGCCATCAACAATAAACAAGTAATCAGCAGACCGGCGGCGAAGAACAATTGCCGATCGCGGCTTCTGATCTGGGTGTCTTGCAGTTGAGCATTCAGTTGCAGCAATTCGATGTCTCGGTTGCGGCGTTCAACCTCGTAGCGGACTTCAAGCTCTTCGGTTAACGCGGTGCGCTCCCGCGCGTCCTGGCCGAGATGAAGCTCATAGGCTTGTTGCCAGTAGCTCGCCGCTTGTGCTGGCAGGTTTAGCTGGGTGTGGACAGTAGCCAGGGTTTCTAAAAGTGGCAGCGAGATGGTTGGAGTGCTGGTGCCCACCAAGTCGAGTGCTCGTTGCAGGGGCGCTAGCGCTTCAGTCATATTGCCTTGCTCGAACTGGAGTTTGCCAAGGGTCATCAAAATACCTGAGAGAATTCTGACGTGCCCTAAGGCTTCCGCGCCTTGCAGGGCATGACGGCACTCAAGCTGAGCTTCATCGATGCGTTTAAGGTCGAATAAGCGAGAGCAGATATTGGCCAGCTGGTAAACCGAGTGAGCGTTTGAGCCAGTATCTTGGGGGTCTTTCTGGCTTAGGGCGTAGGCTTGGCGATGAGCCTGCAGACTGGCTTCGATTTGGTTCATATCTGCCAGTGCAGTGCCGATGTTCCCAAGAGCTACGCGTTCCCGCATCGTGTTACCCAATGCTTGGGCTAACTCTTTGGTCTGCTCTAAGTACTCGATCGCACGTTCTGGATTGTGCGCGTATAGATAGCCTACACCCAACGCATTCAGGACGTTCAGCTCTAGATTTTGATTATTTTCTTGTTGCGCTAATTTGCGGGCGGCATGGAAATCATCGATCGCGTCAGCTACTTGACCTAGCTCGCCTTTGACGGTGCCTCGGGTAAGTATGACCTCGGCTTGTAAATCTGGACGCAAGGCCTTGATGGCAACCGCATCCGCAGCGCTTAGGACCGAGAGTGCCTCCTGGTAACGACCCGCATCGCGCATGAGTTGAGCTTTTTGCAAACGGATTTGAACCTGTGCTTCTAAGTCGTCTAAGTAGTCTGGCTCTTTCAATGCTTCATCAAGAAGATGCAGCAGAGCCTCGGGTGAACGATTGCTGGCGGCATTAAAACTTTGCTGCCAGTCAGCCGCTGCGTTTAGGCTTCCCGCGCACAAATGCATGCAGCCTAAGAATAGAAAAGATGTGACGACCTTACATTGAAAACGCGTCATGAAATTCCGCCCTCGTGCGATACATTTGATGGTATACAAGGCACAGAGCGCATGCAAATTGAATAAGTTTGAACTTTCAGTATTTTCTGCTACCTTAAGGTCTTATCTTGATATCCATAAGGACTCACCATGGCTGGCAAAATTCCACGTTCCAATGACAACGATTACAGCGGCGACATCATCCGGCAACGCCAAGACTTTATCGAGCAAGAAACCGGTGCCAAACTGAATCATACCAAGCAGTTTTCATTTGACCCTGAGTCCATGTCGGGGAATATCGAAAATATTTTCGGTGTTGCCCAAGTGCCCGTGGGAATTGCAGGACCATTGTTGGTCAATGGCGAGTATGCCCAAGGCGAATTCTTTGTGCCCATGGCCACGGTGGAGGGTACCATGCTTGCCAGCTATAACCGGGGCATGAAGGTCATCCGTGAAAGCGGCGGTGTGATGACGACGGTGACTGACGTAGTAATGCAACGCGCCCCCTGTTTTGTGTTTAAAGATGCCCGTCAGGCGCGGGATTTCACCCTGTGGCTTGATCAGCACTTTGCAGAAATCAAAGCGAAGGCAGAGACGACGACCTCGGTGGGCAAGTTGAATGAGATTGAGCGCTATCATGTTCACAACATGGTTTACACCCGATTTGACTACTCGACGGGCGACGCAGCGGGCCAAAATATGACCAGTCGGGCAACGTTTGTGGCCTGCGAGTGGATTCGCGAGCAAAATCCACACATGTCACATTATTTGTTGTCGGGTTCTTTTGATACGGAGAAGCGCACTTCCAGCGTCAACTTGCTCAAAGGTCGCGGCCGACGAGTGACCGCAGAGATCACGATTCCCAAAGAGGTTATGAAGCAGCATTTAAAAGTCACGCCCGAGGCCATGCACTATGGGCAGGGTATCAGCACGTTGGCCGCCTTGTTGACAAATTCTTCGAATAACGCGGCTCATCCCGCCAATGGGCTCGCGGCCTTGTACCTAGCGACAGGGCAGGATATCGCCAACATCGGGGAGTCGAATCAGTGTACGACCTACAATAAAGTGACGCGCAACGGCGATTATTACTACTCGATCACCTTACCCTCTCTGATCGTTGCCACCTATGGTGGCGGTACCAGTTTGGCAACTCAGCGCGAGTGCTTAGAAATTATGGATTGTTATGGCGCCGATAAAGCCATGAAGTTTGCAGAAATTGCGGCGGGCCTAGTGGTTGCCGGAGAGTTGTCTCTAGCAGCCGCGACTCGAACCGATAAGGAGACGCGCACAAATGATTGGGTAGACGCGCATGAGCGTTTGGGACGTAATCGCTGATGCATCCCAAGTGTCATAGCCTAGCGCTGAGGCTCTTTCTAGCGCTATCATTTGCGTTTTTGTTGGGCTGCGAAAAGGATACGATGATGACTCCACAACAAGCATGGGCGGTAATTGAGCAACCTTCTTTGGTGATTGATGTGCGAACGGATGAAGAGGTCGCAGCCGGTACACTTAAGGGGTCCTTACACATACCCTACGAAATTATCGTGGCACGCGCGGCTGAGCTTGGGCTTGCGAAGGATACCCCCATCGTGGTGTTTTGTCGCAGCGGCAATCGCTCCGGCATTGCGCAGTCGATGTTGCAAGCAGATGGGTACACGGCTGTGGTCAATGGCGGCGCTTACACGGAGTTACATGCGGCGAACCCGGGAGCTCAGGTCAATGCTCACTGGGTGCCCTGAGGCGGAGATCTGAGGTTGCCAAAGGGTCTGTGGCTAATGTTCTGACCTGACTTGGCGGCATGCCAAACCAGCGGCGACAAGCGCGGCGGAAGTTTGCTACATCGTTATAGCCCAATATGGCCGCGATTGCTTCGGTGGACAAGGTGGTTTCCTGCAGGTGTCGCGCGGCGAGTTCAGCGAGCGTGCTGTCGCGTACTTGCCGGTAACTGGTGCCTTCAGCTGCAAGTCGTCGGGCGATGGTACGTTTGGAGGTAAACATCGCACGAGCCAACATATCTTCACTGACTGTGGCTGCAGGTTGGGACAGCATCAACTGCCGTAATCGGTCGGCGAGTGTCAGATGCTTTCTGGGCGCAGACTGCAGTATTTCCTCGCACAAGTCTCTTGCTCGCTGATAGGACTGGGTGTCACTAGACACGTTGGTGTACTGCGCATACTTTAGGGGAATCCAGAAGGCGTCGATCTCTTGATCGAAGGCCACGTCGGCCTCTAGGGCCTCAAAATACTGGTCTGCGTAACTCGGTTCAGGGTAGGAAAACGTAAACTTGAGACCGGGCAGAACAGCGCCGGTAACGGCGTCTGCGACGGCCTTTACAACCAGTGCAAAGCATTCCGTCAAATGAATGCGATTGTCAGCGCTGACGGGCACTGTGAGCTTCAATCGACAGCACAAATACTCATCAATCTCAGTAATCTCCAGATGTGTAAAAGAAATTCGTAGAGGTAAAAAGTCGCGCAAGGCCATCATGGCGCGCATCAGGGTCGGACTGCTCAGGGCAAGGTAACCGATGGGGCCGAAGCTGTTCGGTGTGAGCTGGCTACCTGCAACTAAACCAAATCCCGGTTTGCCATACAAAGCTCGTGCGTTGTCAATGATGACCATTTGCGATTGAGCGCTGATCAGCGTGTTATCGCCTGGCATCAATACGGCGGGGTCAATGTCAGTGCCCGCTAATAAGCGGGGTAGATCACGCTCTTGTAAATTTAGCACTCGCGCAGTGATGCGCGTATACAGCGAGGGTATAAAATCTTCGCGCCGTTGACTCATGTTGACACCGATTACTCGAAAACACAGAGTGTCCTAAAAAATACGCATTGTGTCAAAATAAGACCGCTTTTAAACGGCGCGATTGGGTACAATACAGCCACAAGTACAAGGAGCACACTATGGTTAGTATCACCTTTGTTCAGCACAACGGCGACGAAATGACGATCGATGCAGAAGAAGGACGTTCATTGATGGAAAATGCCATCTCGATGGGGGTCAAGGGTATTGATGCAGATTGCGGTGGTGGCTGCGCCTGTGGTACCTGTCACGTCTTCATCAGCGAAGCCTACGTCAACAAGTTGTCAACGCAGGACGAACTCGAAGATGCGATGCTCAGCATGCGGCCGGATCGCGAAGCCAATTCGCGCCTAAGTTGCCAAGTTCAGGTGACCCAAGAGCTTGATGGCATGGTTGTGCAAGTCCCCGAATATCAGATGTGAGTAAACTCGTGGGCTAGGGTGATGCCTTAGCCTGCTCGTCTTTGATTCCCGTTAAAAAGGTTTGCGCACTGTCGGTTAGGCACTGGTAAATGCACAGCTCAGGCGCCAAACGATTGAGGCGCTTCGTCATTTTTAAACTCACCAATCCGTGGCCCATGGCCATCAGTTTTACAGCGAGCTCGCGTGGTTCAGTGACGAGGTTCTCTGCTTGGACCCAATCATCGACGAGGTCCACTAACTCGTTAAACGCCCCAAGCGTTGTCAGCTCGGCATTTTCATGGGTGTCCGCCAAGACTTCTCCCCACATCAAATCATAGAACGCCACTTTTTCTGTAACGTAACGCATGTAAGCGTGACCCGACTGGATAATACGAGCAATGCTGCCCCGCGGAAGCGGTGCTATGGCTTCGTTAACGGCTGCGTGCAGTCCAATGAAGCCAAGTGCGGCGACATGGCTTAGCAGATCCTCTTTGTCTTTAAAGTGCCTGTAGGGCGCGCCCGAGCTGACACCTGCTCTGCGAGCGGTCTCAGACATCGAAAAATCAATGCTGCCACGCTCTTCAATTAATTCGGCCGCTGCAAGTATCAGGGCATTTTTTAAATTACCGTGGTGATAGGACGTGGTATCTGGGCTGGATCGGCTTGTCATGACGCCGTTGCTCCGAGAATCGCTGGTTTTTGTGCGTGTGCAGAGCCACTGACAACCAGTAAGAAGGCCGGTGGCACCAGAAAAAAGCTGATCAATGTAGAGAGCAGTACGCCTCCGGCAATCGCCATTGCAAAGGGCGGCCAGAATTGACCGCCTTCTAGAATCAGAGGCAAAAAACCGCCAAAGGTAGTGATGGTGGTCGATACAATGTGCCGACTGGAGTCCATCACGACATCGCGCATACTTCCCACTTCGCCACGCGCGGCCTCAGGACTGAGTTGCAGTGCCGTGATAATAATAATGGCGGCGTTAATCGATACGCCTATCGAACCAATTACGCCGATTAGAGCCTGTAAGCCGAAGGGATAGCCGAAAATTTCGATCGCCAGTAAACTCAACGTCATTGCGCATAAGCACACCAATAAGCCCACTGCGGTTAACCGCCAAGAGTTAAAGGTAAGCAACATAGTGGCTAGCAGTAAGGCCATAATCAGCCCCAGTGGTGCCATGATGTAGCCCGCGACTTCAGCGCGCTCGTCGGCGTCACCACCGAACTTGATGCGATAACCCGGCGGAAGTTGAATGGGGTCAGCAACTAAATCGGCTTGTAAATCTTTAAGCGCTTCTTCTGGCAGAATGCCCCGGACTAGGAAACCTTGCACAGTGTTCAAACGTTCACCGTCTTTGCGGGAAATAGGACTGTAGCTGGGTACCAATTCGAAGTCGCCGACCGCACTAATGGGAATGTAGTTTTCGGTCGTGGTGTTGGCAGAGGAGGGCGCTTGTAGCTGCGTTAATGCATCGCTTCCGGTCCAGTGATCGGTTGCGAGACGAATACGTATTGGAAGCCTTTGAGTGCCCTCCAGTATCTCGCCGCGCTTGGTTCCCGACAAGGCCGCTCCCACGTTCGAAGCCAGACTGGCAACATCAAAACCGGTGTACTTTAAGGCTTCCTCGTCCACCCGAATTTCGACTTTAGGTGCTGCACCCAATATTGATGCATTGGTATGGGTTACCGCTGGAATTCGCGCCATGCGCTCTCGAAATAGGTTGCCGTATTCTCGCAAAGTCGCCAGGTCGGGGCCGTAAATTTCCACTTCTAGGGGGGCGGCGACGGGTGGACCTTGATCGATACCTCGAACCACCGAGCGTGCATGTGGGAAGGCGTGATCGAGTTGCGTTTGCAGATCGCGGATCGCCGCATCGGTTTGTTTCGCATCGTGGGTCAGCACCAAAGCCTCGGCCCAGGTGGCCACCCCGTCCATTTTGCGGTACATGTTGTAGTAAAAAGCGGGGGCGCTTTCACCGATCGTCCAATCAATGCGACGAACCTGTGGGTGTTGGCGAACGAAGGTGTCCATCGCTTTGGCGGTGGCGAGTGTTTCATCGATCGATCGGCCATTGGGTAGTTTCACCTGAATGTAAAGTTGATCGCGGTCGGTGCCAGGGAAAAACTGTGCAGTCAGCGTTGGAAACGCGAGAATTCCCACCGCGGGAAGCATCAAAGCACAAATAATGGCGGTCTTGGGGTAGGCGAGGGCTGCGTCCAACGAGCCTGCAAGACTGTCACTGATCCATTTTATGGTTAGGCCTTGCTGCATGAAGCCCGTGCTGTCGCCATCAGGGAGTATGCGCGCGGCCAGAACAGGTGTGATAGCCAGTGCCAGTGCGAGCGATATCACCAGCATAATGATGACCGATGTGGCAATCGAGCCCATAAACGATCCGGCAGGGCCCGGTAACAAGGCCAAAGGCAAAAACGTCAGAACCGTGGTCACGGTAGAGCTTAACAGCGGCACAAACATGCGATTGACGCTGAGTTCGATCGCTTGGCGACGCGACGCGCCCGTTTGCAGGCGCTTGCGGACTTCGTCAGTCATCACGATGGATCCATCAACCAAAAGACCCAGTGCTACAATGAGTCCAGTAATTGACATTTGATGCAGTGGCATCCCAATCATTTGCATGATGGTCAAGGAGGTCAGCGCACACAGTGGTAAAATGACCGAGACGACGATAGCGGCGCGCCAGCCTAGGGTCAGAAACAACACCGCGATCACTAAGCTGATGCCGATGGCTAGGTTGCTAAACACACTGGCTAAGCGCTCTTCGCTGTAGGTGCCCTGATTGTATGAAATTTCGAATTTGAGTTCGGGCGCTAGGGTGGCTTGATAGTCCCAGATGGCTTGCTCAAAATCCTGGGTCCAACGATCGACCTGCAACCCTGATTTCATCGCAACTCCGACCAAAATCCCACGGCGACCATCCGTCAATACGTAGCCCGAAGCCGGCTTACGTTCGATTTTTTCGATGGTGGCGACATCGCTCAAGCGGGTAACACTGCCTTGCTCACTCGTTTGTAATACGATCTGGCCAAGTTCCGCAGCGCCATCGAATTGGCCCTGAAGCTCGACCAGTAAATTGTTGCCCTCGCCTTGGGTTTGCCCCGCTGGGCGCTTGGAATCTGCCTTGCCGACCGCGTCTATCACTTGTCCTAGCGTTAAGCCGCGCAGCAGCAGTTGCGTCTGGTCTACTGCGACCAGTACCTCTTCAAGGGCCTCGCCGTAAATATCCACCAGGCTGGTACCACTGTAATTGCGAGCAAAATCGGCAAAGTTTTCGGCCGCTCGGGTCAGTACGCCCATGGGAATGTCTTCACCATCTTTAGCGCTCATGGCAACGATGGTGGTATAGGCGATCAGACGATCATCGTCGAACATAGGGTTGCCGGCCCCCTCGGGGAACTGCAGACTGGCATCATTTAAGGCGTCCCGAATTTCGCCCCAAACGACCTCCATTTCTTCGTTGGTGAGATAATCGGATAAACGAATGTTAATGGAAGAAATATTGGCGTTGCTTATCGAAATCACTTCAGAGATCTGAGGTATTTGTTTTAGTTCCTCTTCCAATGGGCGAGTAACCAGTGCTTCAACCCGATCAGGGGTGGCCCCAGGGAATAGCGTGGTCACCGTGGCCACGAAATTCATCATGGTAGGGTCTTCTTGGCGGCCCAGTTGCTGAAAGGCATTGATACTGACCGCGACAATCACGACGATAATCAGCGACAAGTACCGCGATTTGTCATATAGGGTTTGAGCTATCATTGGGAAGCCTCAATAGCGTGGATAGCCATGCCGGGTACTAAGCGGTGCGTGCCACTGGCGATGACTCGGTCACCATTTTGCAACGATCCTCGGACATAGACACGGTCGTCAGCAAAATCAATAATTTCGAGCACAGCCCGCTCGGTAATGGTTTTACCTTGCTCATTGGTGCGTGCTACCAAAGCCGTCCAAAGCCCTCGGCCACCCTCTGTTAAGGCCGTCATGGGTAACCAACCTCCGGTCGTTTCGACGGTCATGTCGTGATGCAATACCGCGACTTGACCGGGTGTTGCCACGCTATCAGACGGCAGTGCAATGCGAAGTGTTTGAGTACGGGTTCGAAGATCGAGTTTGTCACTGACGCCTAGGATGCGGCCTGACAGGGCGCGTTGTTCCACATAGATCGTTAGCACATCATCGACAGCAAATTGGTCGGCAATTCGCGCTGGAATCCCAATCATCACTTCCCGCCCTTGGGTGCTGGTGACGTCATAAACGGGCATTCCTGCTGCCACCACGTTACCGATGCTGACGTGGCGTGCGTTCACGGTTGCATCGAAGGGCAGCGTAAGCTGGCTTTTGTCCAGGGCGACCTGCACTGAGCTCAACTCGGCTGCGATCGCTTTTGCGGCGGCTGTGGCACTGTCTAAGCCTATTCTTGCCTCGTCAAATTGACCCTGTGATACCGCGCCTTTGGCGAACAGGTCCTCAATTCGTCGAAATTGCAAGGTCGCCAGTTCGTTTTGCGCTTCTGCCTGTGTGAGTCGGGCTTCTAATGCGTGTTGACTCGCCACCAGCGATCGGGTGTCGAGTTGGGCAACCACTTGACCTTGTGTCCCGCGGTCGCCTACGCGCAAGCCTAATGCGGTAATGGTGCCCGGGACTTCGAAGGCGATCCGCGCATCTTCTTTCGCAGCGATGACACCAGCGAAGTTCACGGTTTTTTGGTAGCTGTTCTGGCTGCTAAAGGTAATAACTTCAGCATCGAGTGCTCGATTTTCATCCAGGGTTACAGTCTGGGGTGTTTTGTTGTACAGGGCGCCAGTCAGTAGGGTTGCGGCGCCGCCGGCGACACAAAGCGCGATGATGCTGACAAGGGGGCGGGGCAAGGACATCGAGTAAGGCCTAAAGTAAGAGGTTCTTACATAATGTAAGAGGTTCTTACACTAATGTCAATGGCACCCTCATGACTTGCAAGGCTCTGGGAATTTTGAGAGTATTGCGCGCCCTAGAGATAGGCTCGCTTTGGTCGCCCAGGCGGTCCCCTCGCAACGAGAGTTGGTAAACCCCGCCAGGCCCGGAAGGGAGCAACGGTAGTCAATGCATCGTGTGCCGGGGTGTGGCTGTTTGGGCGGCCTCCAATTTCGTCTTTTTGTCTTGCTAGTGTATGCTTAACCGCTGATATTGTTGCAGGTTTAATTTCATGGCGTACACAGTTCTGGCGCGCAAATATCGCCCCCAAGTTTTTCGTGAAATGGTGGGGCAAGAGCACGTCCTCAAGGCGCTAATTAACGCGCTCGATCACAACAGACTGCATCACGCCTATTTGTTTACCGGTACCCGCGGGGTGGGGAAAACCACCGTAGCAAGAGTGCTGGCCAAGTGTTTCAACTGTGATCAAGGTGTCAGCTCCGAGCCTTGCGGTGTTTGTAGCGCGTGTCAAGAAATCGCCGAGGGGCGCAGTGTTGACCTTATCGAGGTGGATGCTGCTTCGCGAACGAAAGTAGAGGATACCCGCGAATTGCTCGAGAACGTGCAATATGCGCCAACGCGTTCACGCTTTAAAATCTATTTGATTGACGAAGTTCACATGCTGTCGTCGCACAGTTTTAATGCCTTGTTAAAAACCTTGGAAGAGCCGCCTGAGCACGCCAAATTTTTATTGGCCACTACCGATCCGCAAAAATTACCCGCAACGATTTTGTCTCGTTGTTTACAGTTTCATCTGAAGAATTTAAGTCCTGACCGGATCAGTGCGTACCTGGCGCACGTGCTTGAACGCGAAATGATTCAAGCGGAACCGGCGGCCTTGGCCGAGTTAGGCCGAGCGGCGGAGGGTAGTATGCGGGACGCGCTCAGCCTTACCGATCAAGCGATAGCGTTTGGTGGTGGTCAGGTAAGAGCGGCCGATGTCAGCTCGATGCTAGGGAGTATTGGTAGTGGCAACGTGTTGCCCGTGTTAGATGCCTTGCAACTAGGTCAGGCTAAGGCGATGCTAGACGCGGTAGGTATTTTAGCGGAGCACGGGGCGGACTTTGGTCAGGTGATTGACACGCTGTTGCAGTGGCTGCACCAAATTGCTTTGTGTCAGTGGGTGCCAGCAACCTTGGAGCAAGCGCAAGTGGATGCGCAAGCGCTGGCGCGGCTGGCCGACGCAATGGCGCCCCAAGATGTTCAGTTGTATTACCAAATGCTGAGTTCGGGACGTCCAGAAGTGGTGAGCAGCAGTGACCCTAAGGCCTCGTTCGAAATGCTGTTATTGCGATTGCTCGCCTTTCGGCCGGCCATAGCGTTCAGTGAGGAGCTGGTAGATTTTGCGGTGAGTCCTACTCAAAACCCAGTGCCCTCGACGTCCTCGTCAGGCGTCGATGCCTCACAGGATTCCCCACGCCGTGATGCGCGGCCGCAAGTACTCGATACGGATAACGTTGGAGCGACAGGCGAGAGTTCGGTCGAGTCGCCCGTGCTGGATTCTACGCCGCCTTGGGATGAGCCGAGCGAGGTGGCTGCAGAGGCTGACGTGAACTCGCACAGTTATGAGCCTGCCACGGAGCCCGATTGGACGGGTTCGGCAGACCCTGAAACGGAGGAAACAAACGCAAAAAAGCCTGAAGCTGTGGCACCCCTCGAGTCTCTCGGGGCGCCTTTTACGTTATCCGTGGCAAGCTGGCCTGCAGCGTTTATCGATTTGGGCTTGACCGGCATATTGTATAATGTGGCATCGCACTGCGAATGCGTGCGTGTCACAGACACTGCGGCTGACTTCTGTCTTGATGAACGTAATGCGTCGTTATTCAATGAATCGCATGTCGCGAAGTTAGAGTCGGCCTTAGCCCAAGCAGAGGGGGTGGCGCGCAAGGTGAGTGTGGTACTGGGCTCTGTGCGCGAGACGCCTGCTGGCTGGCTACAGCGTCGAGATGAAGCGCGTTTGCAGCGCGCGACCGAGGCAATTACTAATGACCCCGTCGTGCAAGCTTTGTGTCAGACCTTTGATGCACACGTGGTGCCGAATTCGATTAAAACGAGGTTACATTAATGTTTAAAGGTGGTGGCTTGGGCGATTTGATGAAGCAAGCCCAAGAAATGCAGTCAAAAATGCAAGCTGTTCAGGCCGAGATCGAATCCCTGAAAGTAGTGGGTGAAGCCGGCGCTGGTTTGGTGAAAGTCACCATGAACGGTCGTCATGATGTCACAGCGGTCGATATTGACCCTTTGGTGCTCGGTGAAGAAAAGGCGATTTTAGAGGACTTGTTAGCCGCTGCAGTTAACGATGCCGTGCGTCGAGTTGAAGCACAAAACCGAGAAAAAATGGCGGAAGT